>MNYW01000164.1 GCA_001873295.1 Nitrospirae bacterium CG2_30_70_394
CCCCCCGCGCGCGGGCGGGTGGCCGCACCACGCCGCGGGTGGCTCGGTGCCAGGGGCGCTTCCCCCGCGCGCGGGCGGGTGCGGAACGTAATGGCGGCTCGGCCCTGGCGCAGCGTCGCGCTTCCCCGCGCGCGGGCGGGTGCGTGGGTGGTGGTGGTGGTGGGGGTGGTGGTGTTCCGCGCTTCCCCGCGCGCGGGCGGGTGCGGCGACGGTGCGAGGGGGGGCGCCTGAGACACATCGCGCTTCCCCGCGCGCGGGCGGGTGCGGTGACCTCGAGCATCGCCGCAGCGATGAGATCGCGCGCTTCCCCGCGCGCGGGCGGGTGCGTCATAGGGTGCCTCCAGTGTTGTGAGTGAACTCGCGCCCCCCCCGCGCGCGGGCGGGTGGCCTCTTCGCCCTCGGGTAAGGGCGGACGGGGCGAGCACAAGGCTCCGGGCCGGGAGCCCGCTACGGTCGATCGCCGGCGCGGCGGGAGCGAAGCAAAACAGAGCCGGCCACCCGACCCGGCGCCGGCCACGGACCGCCCGGTCACCCCAGCCAGCCGCGCACGTACAGGGGCTGGAGTGCGGGAGGCGGGGTGGTCGCCGCGCCCGCCACCACCAGTGCCAACGCCGCCAGAAGCCGCGCCGCCGGGCCTGGAGAGGGGAGGGTGGCGATCTCGCCGGTGGCGCCACCGGCGAGGAGCAGGCTACAGCCGGCCGGCGCCGCCGCCCGCCACGCAGCCATCTCTTGCTCCGCCAGCGCGCCCGCGGCGTGGACGACTCGCTGCTCGTCAACCCGGTAGAGGCAGCCGTAGAGGCGCCCATGGCGGCCGGCGCCGAGGGGCAGGAGCCACTGCCCGGGGAGGCCGCCGGAGGCGCGGGCCACAAGCTCCAAACCGCTCACCCCCACCAGCGCCACCCCGCTGGCCCGACCCAACCCCTGGGCCGCCGCCACCCCGGCGCGCAGACCGGTGAAAGAGCCGGGACCCACCACGACGACCAGGGCGTCGAGGCGCGCCAGGTCGAGCCCCACCTCCCCAACGCAGGCGAGGAGGGTGGAAATGAGCCGATCGCCCCCCCGCCGCCCCCCCGCAAGCTCCGCCAGCCGCGCCTCGCCCGCCGCCGCCGCCCCCACCCACGCCGGCAGACGGCTCGTGTCGATGAGGGCGATGGCGGCCATGGGCGGGGAGTGTAGCCGGCCAAGGGGGCGGCCGTAGGGGTCGGGGGTTCACCACCGAAAGAGGTGCGAAACCGACCCGAACCGTTGATTCCCCAAAACTGGGCGGCGCGGACCGGCCGTCCGCTGGTGTTGGGGGGCGGCGCCTGCCATCGCCGGACGGCCATGCCGCACCCCCGTGAACGGCCACCTTGGCGATGCGATCGGCAAAGACGCCGTACGCCGCCCATCCCCAGCGCCTCCCCACCTCCCCGTGGAAAGCGGTTCGCGAAACGAAGGGGGGAGCGGTCCGCCTTTTCCAGCCGCCCCCCGATCTGCCATCCTCCGCCCTTTCCCGCCGCGCCCGCGCGCGGCCGCGCGCCCGGACTCCATGAAACGCGACTTTCTCACCCTTGCCGACTGGTCGCCGGAGGAGCTCACCGCCCTCCTCGACGACGCCGTGCGCCTGAAGGCCGAGCTCCGTGCAGGACAGCCGCATCGGCGGCTCGCCGGCAAGAGCCTGGGGATGATCTTCGAGAAGGCGTCGACCCGCACCCGGGTCTCCTTCGAGACCGGGATGTTTCAGCTCGGCGGCCACGCCCTGCACCTCTCCGGGCGCGACATGCAGCTCGGTCGCGGGGAGACCCTGGAAGACACCGCGCACGTGCTGTCGCGCTACCTCGACGGGATCCTCATCCGCACCTTCGGCCACACCCTGCTGGAGCGGCTGGCGGCCGCGGCCACGATCCCGGTGATCAACGGCCTCACCGACACCTACCATCCGTGCCAGGTGATCACCGACCTGTTCACCCTGCGCGAGCGGTTCGGCAATCTCTCCGGGATGCGTGTTGCCTTCATCGGCGACGGCAACAACATGGCCCACTCGTGGCTCCTCGGCGCCGCCCTCTTCGGGATGGACTTCCGCCTCGCCACCCCGCCGGACTACCGGCCCAACCCGCTCGTGGTGGCGCGCGCCCAGCAACTCGCTGCCGAACACGGCGCCACCCTCTCCATCGGCGACGATCCAGTGGCCGCGGTGGATGGCGTCGTGGCAGTCCACACCGACACCTGGGTCTCCATGGGCGACGAGGCGAGCGAGGTGGAGCGGCTCGCCGCCTTCCAGCCGTACCGGGTGGACGCCGCCCTCATGGCCCACGCCGCCGACGGCGCTGTGTTCATGCACTGCCTCCCCGCCCACCGCGGCGACGAGGTCACCGCCGAGCTCTTCGATAGCCCCCAGTCCATCGTCTTCGACCAGGCGGAAAACCGCTTGCACGTGCAAAAGGCGATCCTCGTGCGGCTTTTGGGGCAACCGCAGGCGTAGGCGGTAGCCATGAGGAGAAGGTAGAGAGGCGAGACATCGGCTTGATTCATCGCCCCCTTTCTCCCTCCCCCTTTCTCCTTCTTCCGTCCTCCCTCTTCCCCACCGAGATCCACCCCATGGCCCATCCCAAGAAGGTTGTCCTCGCCTACTCCGGAGGTCTCGATACCTCGGTGATCGTCTCCTGGCTGATCGAGACCTACGGCTGCGCAGTGGTCTGCTTCACCGCCGACCTCGGCCAGGGGGAGGACCTCTCCGGGGTACGGCAGAAGGCGCTCGCCACCGGCGCCACGGAGGCCTTCGTCGAGGACCTGCGCGAAGAGTTCGTGGCCGACTTCGTCCAGCCGATGATGCGCGCCGGCGCCCTCTACGAGGGGGTCTACCTCCTCGGCACCTCCATCGCCCGGCCGCTGATCGCCAAGCGGCTGGTGGAGATCGCCCGCCAAACCGGCGCCGACGCGATCGCCCACGGCGCCACCGGCAAGGGCAACGACCAGGTGCGCTTCGAGCTCTCCGCCTACGCCCTGGCACCGCAGATCCGGATCGTGGCGCCGTGGCGCGAGTGGGACCTCGGCGCGCGCGAGCAGCTCGTCGCCTACGCGAAGGCCCACTCCATCCCGGTACCGGTCACCCCGAAGAAGCCGTGGTCGTCGGACGGCAACCTCCTGCACCTCTCCTTCGAGGGCGGCATCCTGGAAGACCCGTGGGCGGAGCCCGAGGCGGAGATGTTCGAGCGCACCGTCGCCCCGCAGGCGGCACCGGATGCGGTGACCGAGCTCACCCTCACCTTTGACCACGGCAACCCGGTGGCCATCGACGGCGCGCCGCTGTCGCCCGCGCGGCTGCTCGCCCGCCTCAACGAGATCGCCGGCGCCAACGGCATCGGCCGTGTCGACTTGGTGGAGAACCGTTACGTAGGGATGAAGTCGCGCGGCGTCTACGAGACCCCGGGCGGCACCGTCTGGCACACCGCCCACCAGGCGATGCAGTCACTCACCGTCGACCGCGAGGCGCTCCATTTGCTGGAAGACCTGATGCCGCGTTACGCCCGGCTGGTCTACAACGGCTACTGGTTCTCCCCCGAGCGCGAGGCCCTGCAGGTGCTGGTGGATCGAGTGGCCGAGCGGGTGAGCGGTGAGGTCCGCCTGAAGCTCTACAAGGGCAACGTGACCGTGACTGGCAGGCGCTCGCCGCACTCCCTCTACTCCCAAGAGGTCGCCACCTTCGAAGAGGACACGGTCTACAACCAGGCGGACGCCGGCGGCTTTATCAAGCTCAACGCCCTGCGCCTGCGCCTCCGGGCGATGGGCAACGACGCCTAAGGCGCACGCCCGGCCACATCGCCAACCATGTCCGAAACGCCGCAAAAAAAGCCGTGGGGCGGCCGCTTCCACGCCGCCACCGACCGCTTCGTGGAGCGCTGGCAGGCGTCGATCGCCTTTGACCAGCGCCTCGCCGCGGTGGACATCGCCGGCTCCATCGCCCACGCCCACATGCTCGGCCGCCAGGGGATCGTGGGGGCGCACGAGGTGGAGCAGATCGTCGCGGCGCTGGAGGAGATCCGCGACGAGCTGGCGCACGGGACCTTTCCCTTCTCCGACGCGCTGGAGGACATCCACATGAACGTGGAGGCGCGCCTCATCGCCAAGGTGGGCGCGATCGGCGGCAAGCTGCACACGGCGCGATCGCGCAACGATCAGGTCGCCACCGACATCCGCCTCTACCTGCGCGACGAGGTCACCGCCCTCGCGCACCAGCTCGTCGAGTTTCAGCGGGTGCTGGTAGATCAGGCCGAGGTGCATGTGGAGGTGGTCTTCCCCGGCTTCACCCATATGCAGACGGCGCAGCCGGTGGTTTTCGGCCACCACCTCCTCGCCTACTACGAGATGGCGGCGCGCGACCACGGCCGGCTCGCCGACGCCTACCGGCGGCTCAACCAGCTCCCCCTCGGCGCCGGCGCCTTGGCGGGCACCACCTTCCCCATTGACCGCCTCGGGGTCGCCCGCGAGCTCGGCTTCGACGGCGTCTGCCGCAACTCGCTCGATGCGGTCTCCGACCGCGACTTCGCCATCGAGATCCTCGCCGCGGCCAGCCTGATCATGGTCCATTTGTCGCGCCTGGCTGAGGAGCTGGTCCTCTGGTCGTCGCCCCCCTTCCACCTGGTCCACCTGCCCGAGGGGTACTGCACCGGCTCGTCGATCATGCCGCAGAAGCGCAACCCGGACGTACCCGAGCTGATCCGCGGCAAGAGCGGCCGGGTGTTCGGCGACCTCACCGCCCTGCTGACGGTGATGAAGGGGCTGCCGCTCGCCTACAACAAGGACATGCAGGAAGACAAAGAGCCGCTGTTCGATGCGCTGGATACGGTGCATGGCTGCCTCACCGCGATCACCGGCCTGATGGCGGGACTGACGGTGAACCGCGCCCGCGCCCGCGCCCTTGCCGGCCAGGGTTTCGCCACCGCCACCGACCTCGCCGACGCTTTGGTGCGCACCGGCCTTCCCTTCCGCGACGCCCACGAGGTGGTGGGCAAGCTGGTGGCGCGTGCGGAAGAGGCGGGGTGCGACCTCGCCGAGCTGCCGGCGGCCACGCTCACCGACCTGGTCCCCGGCGCCGACCCCGACCTATTGCACCGCCTCACCGTGGACGGCTCGGTGGCGGCCCGCGTCGCCCTCGGCGGCACCGCCCCGGCGCAGGTGCGCGAGGCGATCGCCGACGCCCGCATCGCCCTCCACCACCCGCAACTCCCGTAGGCCGCCCCGCCGCGGTGGCTGGCCCGGGGAAGGGTGGCGGACTGGGTCGATCGACCGCGCCAAGTCCCGCGGCGGGGCCTCCTTCGTCCGCGGAGCCGGCGTGGCTTAGCGACCCCTTCCCGATCCGGCCTCGAGCCCG
>MNYW01000034.1 GCA_001873295.1 Nitrospirae bacterium CG2_30_70_394
AGCACGAGTTCCGCGAAGGCTGTCTCCTTGTACGATATGCGTCGCCGGAACAGCTCGACAGCCTTCATGTTGGTCAGCGTGACAACAAGGGTCGCCGTTGTCAATGCAAACAACTAGAGAGCTGTGACCGGGGCAGGCATGACCGGGATCGGGTCAGGTCTTGAAATATCAGGTGTCGTTAACCCAGGGTGGCTTGATGGCGCGGCCGTTGCGGATCGAGTTTCCGGGGGCGATCTACCACGTCACCAGCCGGGGTCACGCGCGGTTGCCGATCTGCGAGGGCGACGCAAAGCGGCGGGGGTTTCTCGACCGGGTGGGGGGAGTGGTCGAGCGTTTCCACTGGCGCTGTCACGGCAATTGCCTGATGGACCACCACTACCCCCTGCGGGGGGAGAGGGAAATTCGTTCCGCGCGGATCCGATGCCCTCCGCGCCCCAGCGCCTCCGCATGAGGCGGTTTCCGGGGGAGGGGAACGGCGGATGGCGCGGCCGGTCCTGCGCGAGGGTCGGCCTGGCCCGTCGCGTCGGGGGTCCGCGCCGTGAAATATCGGGGTCATATCGGGGTCAGGCTTCGTTTATATCGGGGTCAGGCTTCGTTTATTTCATTGTTTACCGCAGGGGGTCTATGCTTCCCGCATGGCCAGGAAACCGCGGCTCCATGTCCCCGGCGGGGTCTACCACGTGATGCTGCGCGGCAATGCGGGGCAGGACATCTTCTTCTCCGAGGGGGATCGCGCCGTCTTCTATCTGCTGGTCCAAGAGGGCATCGAGCGGTTCGGCCACCGGGTCCACGGGTTCTGCCTGATGACCCACCACGTCCACCTGCTCCTCCAGGTGGCGGACGTGCCGCTCTCCCGCAGCCTGCAGAACCTCGCCTTCCGCTACACCCGCTGGATCAACCGAGAGCGCGGTCAGGTGGGGCATCTATTTCAAGGGCGCTACAAGGCGGTGCTGGTCGATGCCGACGCCTATTTGCTGGAGCTGGTCCGGTACATCCATCTCAATCCCGTCCGCGCCGGGCTCGTCGCCGACCCGGCCGAGTATCCGTGGAGTGGCCACCGGGCCTATCTGGGGATGGAAACGCTCCCCTGGCTGCACACGGAGTGGGTCCTGGGACAGTTTGCCAAACGGCTGGCCACCAGTCGGAAACGGTATGCGGCGTTCGTCGCCGCCGGCATGGCGGAGGGGCACCGGCCGGAGTTCCACGGGGGCGACGATGACGGCCGGGTCCTCGGGGAGGAGAGCTTCCTCGCCCAGGTGTTGGAGGCACCGCTGGCGCCGCCCCCGCCCGATCTGGCGGCCATCCTCGACTACGTCTGCCCACGCTACGAGACGAACGTCGACGCGCTTGGCAAGCCCTCCCGCACCCATCACCTCGCCGAGGCCCGGGGCGTGATCGGCTGGCTGGCGATGCACACCGGCGCGGCCACCCTCACCGAGGTGGCACGCCGCTTCCATCGCGACCTCGCCACCCTGAGCCAAGCGGTGTGTCGTATAGATCTCGCGTCGCAGCAAGACCCGGCCGCGGCCCGAAAACTAAAACGGGCCATCAATGAAATAACGAAAGCCTGACCCCAACGCCAACGCGCGCTTCTGACCCCAACGCGGCGGCCCTCCGCCGCCTGGCCCGCGGGTCGGCCCTGGGTGGGGAACCTCCTCGGCCTCCCGGCGGCGCGCGGGCGCCTACACCGGCCACGTCAGGGCCGCGCCCGCGAGCCGGGGGAACCTCCGACCACCAGCCCGCGACGCGACACTCGGCTCCAGCCGCGCCCGCGAGCTGGGGGACTGGCCAAAGAGCTCCACCACCAGGTCGATGGCGCTCCAGCCGCGCCCGCGAGCTGGGGGAACCTCCCCAGCCTCCCGGCGGCGCGCGGGGGGGGTTGCGCCGCACGCGATGTCCGCCTGCCGATGCTGGCTTGCCACCGTGCAGGGAGATCACCCTCGTCCCGCCCAGCGCGCACGGCGCTCAGTCGTATGGGCGGTGGGGCCGAGGTCACGAGAGGTTGCCCCCCTGCGCGCCTTCGCGTGAGCCCGCCCCGCAAGCCACCACCCCGGAGCTCGCCCACGACCCATGGCAAGTTTGCCGGGAAGAGCGACGCCGTGCGGTCCCGCCGGCGACCGGTGAAGGGCGGGAGACCCTAAGCTTTTCGTTGCGCGCTGGATCGCGTGGCCGCCCTTCCCCGGAGGATCTGAGGTGAAGGGCGGGAGACCCTGAGCTTCTCGTTGCGCTAGTGCGGCCGGCGTTGCCCCGCCGGCGATCGCCCCCACCCCCGCGCGTCGCCGGCGCCCTCTCACCCCCCGCCCTTCCCCCGCATCCCGTCCGTGTGGCGGATGTTTTGGCCCTTCACCAGGAAGTAGGTGGTCTCGGCGAGGTTGGTGGCGTGGTCGCCGATCCGCTCCAGGTGGGCGGCGAGGAAGGTGAGGTGGAGGCCGCGGGTGATCGCGCCACGGTCGTCGAGCATGTAGGTGAGGAGCTCGCGTTGCACCTGGTCTTGGAGGGCGTCGACCACGTCGTCCTCGTAGATCACCGCCAGGGCGCCGTCGGGGTCGCGGCGCACCAGGCAGTCAAGGGCCTCGCCCACCATCCGCTCGACGGTGGCGGCCATGGTGGGGAGGTCAATGTACGGCTTCAGGGGCGGCTCCTCGTTGAGGACGATCACCCGCTCGGCGATGTTCTTCGCCTCGTCGCCGATCCGCTCCAGGTCGGTGACCATCTCGATCACCCCGATGAGATAGCGCAGGTCGCTGCCCATCGGTTGGTGGCGGAGGATCATCTCCACCGCCCGGCCGTCGAGCTCCGTGTCCAGGCGATCGACCTCGTGGTCGCGTTCGATCACCGCCCGGGCCAGCTCCGAGTCGCGGCGCACGAGGGCGTCAAGGGCGTCGTGGATCATCGCGCGCGCCACCGCCCCCATGGCGAGGAGCTCGTCGGAGAGGGTGCGTAGGTCGTCGTCGAGGCGGTGGCGGAGGTGGTCAGCCATGGGATTGGGGGAGGGAATGGGGGATGGGGGATGGGATGGCCCGGCGGGCCGGCGATCATGACGCGGGTGGTGGCAGGTGGCGGGTGGGGTTCACCTTCATGATGGTCGTTCTTCCCCATACGGCAGCTCTACCGTGAAGGTGGTCCCGACGCCTACCTCGCTGGCCACCGCGACCTTGCCGCCGAGGGCGTCGGTGAGGTGCTTCACCAGGGCGAGACCGAGGCCGGTGCCGCCGGCGGCGCGCGAGCGGGCCGGGTCGACGCGGTAGAACCGTTCGAAGATCCGGTCGAGGTGTTCCGCGGCAATGCCGATGCCGGTGTCGCGCACGCGCAAAGCGACGCCGTGGTCCGTGGCCGCCAGCCGCACCTCCACCGCGCCACCCGCGGGGGTGTAGCCACGGGCATTGTCGAGGAGGTTGGTGAGGATCTCCTCCACCGCCCGCCGGTCGCCGCGCCACGGCGCGAGGTTGGCGTCGATGTGGCAGGTGAGCGCCACGCCGGCTCCGCAAAACGACTCCTCCAGCAGGCCGCACACCTCCGCCACCACCTCGCCGATCGCCACCGGCCTTCGCTCCACCGGGGTGCCCGCCTCCAGGCGGGAGATGGCGAGGAGGTCATCGATGAGATGGGCGAGGCGCTGGGCGTGGCGGTGGATGGTGGCGGTGAAGCGGGCGGCCACGGCCGAGTCGGCGAGGCCGCCGCCGGTGAGGGTTTCGGCGGCGCCGAGGATCGCCGCCACTGGCGTCTTGAGCTCGTGGGAGGCGTTGGCGACGAAGTCGCGCCGCACCTCCAAAGCGCGGTGCATCTCGGTGATGTCGTGGAAGACCACCACCGCGCCGCCCCCCGCGGGCGCCGCGGTGACCACCAGGGTGCGGCCGGCGGCGGTGGTCAGCAGTGCCTCCTGCACCGCGCCGGTGGTCATCGCGCGCGAGCAGGCGAGCTGCACCGCGTGGCTGCCGGTCGCCTCGCCCGGG
The DNA here is from genome assembly GCA_001873295.1 of Nitrospirae bacterium CG2_30_70_394. GTDB lineage: Bacteria > CG2-30-53-67 > CG2-30-53-67 > CG2-30-70-394 > CG2-30-70-394 > CG2-30-70-394. The sequence goes on from MNYW01000034.1 coordinate 3,954, forward strand.
GTCGAGTGGGGCTCGGTGGCTGTCGGACTGGGTCCCGATCGACGGAGCCAAACGGACCCATGGGCGGACTCGTGGGCCCGGACTCGTGCCACGTTCTGCGTCGCACAAGCCTCACCTAGCTCTACAAACGGGTCGCCAGCCGGGCTCGCGCCCGCTGCTTCTCGTGACCATCGACCAGCTCCGACCGGCTCCGCGCTCGGACGCAGCTCCAGGAGGCGATCAAGGGACGGGTTGGTGCGCTCCACCCGGCCGTCGCGGTCGACCACCATCACCCCCTCCGCCATCCGGTCGAGGATCTGGGCGAGGGCGTCGCGCTCGCGGGCGAGGGTCGCCTCGCGCGCCGCGTGGGTGCGACAGAGCCGGGCGGCGCAGGCGGCGAGCTCCGCCACCTCGCCGGTTGCGGGCAGCGAGAGCGCGGTGGTGTTGCTGCCTGCCGCCTCCAAATAGCAGCGCACGGCGTGCAACGAACGGCTGGTGGCCCGCGCCAGGAGGCGCGCCGCCACCACCGCTGCCGCCACCCCGGCGGAGCCGGCCAGGGCGAGGTGGGCGGCGGTGGGGGCGCCGAGGCCAGCGACCAGGCCCAAGGCGATCGCCACGGGCACTAGCAAGGCGGCGGCGAGCCTCGGCGCGGACTCCATCAGCCACCCTCCGGGCGCAACCGGTAGCCGACGCCGCGCACCGTCTCCACCCGCTCGGCCTGCTCCCCGAGGTGGTCGCGCAACCGGTTGATGTGGGTGTCGACGGTGCGGGTGGTCACCTCGGCGGTGATCCCCCACACCCGGTCGAGAAGCTGGTCGCGGGAAAAGACCCTCCCCGGCTGGCGCAGGAAGGTCTCCAACAGGCGGAACTCGGTGGCGGTGAGGGCTACCTCCGCCCCCGCCACCCACACCCGGTGGGCGCCGGCGTCGAGGCGGATCGCCCCCGCCTCCACCACCGTCGCCGCGTCCGCCTCGCCCTCCGCCGTACGCCGGAGGATGGCACCGACCCGGAGGACCAGCTCGCGCGGCGAGAAGGGCTTGGTGAGATAGTCATCGCCGCCGAGCTCCAAAGCGACGATCCGGTCCACCTCCTCGCCCTTGGCGGAGAGGAAGAGGATGGGGATGGCGCGGGTGCGCGCATCGCCGCGTAGGGTGCGGCACACCTCGGTGCCAAAGAGGTCCGGGAGCATGATGTCGAGGACGATCAAATCCGGCTTCGCCTTGCGCGCCTGGGTGAGGGCCACCGCGCCGCTCGCCGCGCTCACCACCCGGTAGTGGGCCTGCTCCAGGTTGTAGCGCACCACCTCCACGAGGTCCGCTTCGTCGTCGACCACGAGGATGGTCTTGGCCATGGGGGGTGCCTTGCGAAAAAGCGGCGCGGGCGGGGAGCAGGGAGCAGGGAGCAGGGAGCAGGGAGCAGGGAGCAGGGAGCAGGGAGCAGGGTGGCGTGGCGTTGTTACACCACGATCACGCCCGGGTCACGATGGGGCAGGAGGTGAACCGTGGCCCTTGTACCAGAACCGCGGTTCTGGTTATGGTCGCCCCAGCGCCCCCTCCCCGCTCCTTGCCATGGCCCCCGCCACCCCCTCTGTCCCGCCGGCGCGTCGCGCGCGCGCCCGTGCCACCCGGCGCGCCGAGCTCCTCGCGGTGGCGGAGCGCCTCTTTCAGGAGAAGGGGTACCACGGTGCCACCATGGCGGAGCTGGCGCGGCTGGCCGAGCTGCCCCTGGCGACCATCTACGCCCTGATCCCGAGCAAGGAGCGGCTCTACTTCACCCTCATCGAGGAGCGGGCGGCGGAGCTCTTCGCCGCCACCGCGGCGGCGGCGGCCGCGGCGCCCCCCGGTCTCGCGCGGCTGGTGGCGGTGGTCCACGAGGTCGTCGCCTACTTCGAGCGCCACCGCGCCTTCTTCCAGCTCTACATCTCCAGCCGCTCCGGTTTCGAGTGGACCGTGAAGGACGACCTCGGTGAGCAGGTGAACCGGATCTACAACCGCCACATCGACCTCTTGGAGGCGATCGTGGGCGAGGCGATCGCGGTGGGCGAGGTGAAGCCCCTCCCCGCCCAGGAGGTGGCCCACGCGGTGGCCGGTCTGGTGAACGCCTTCCTCTTCCAGTGGATCGTGGGGCCGAACGCGCGCCCGCTCTCTGCCCAGCTCCCGGTCCTCGAGGAGCTCCTCTTGCACGGGGTGGCCCGATGACGCCCGCGGCGCGCGCCTGGGTGATGGCGGTGGTCGCCACCCTGGCGGTCGCCGGGGGGGCGGGCGCGGAGGAGGGGGTGGAGCTCACCCTCGGCCGCGCCCTCACCCTCGCCCGCTCCGGGCCGGCGGTGGCGGCGGCGGTCGCGGCGATCGACGAGGCCGCCAGCTTGAAGGCGCAGGCGGCGAGCGCCTTTCGCCCGCAGGTGGACCTCGCGGGCAGTTACGTCCAGCGCGCCCGCGACCTGGGGATGCGGCTCCAGCCGGGGACCTTCGGCAACCCCGAGCCCCTCGGCTTTCCGGCAAGCGAGCGCAACGTGTGGGTCGGCGCCGTAGAGGTGCGCCAGCTCCTCTGGGATGGCGGCCGCAGCCGCGCCCTGCTCGCCGCCGCCGGCCACGGCCGCGCCGCCGCCGAGGCGGGGCGGGCGGCGG
>MNYW01000176.1 GCA_001873295.1 Nitrospirae bacterium CG2_30_70_394
CGTGGCCGGGGGTGGGGGCCGTGGTTCGCCACCTCGACCCCCACCTGGGTGTCGGTGAACCCCTGGGCGGCGAGCTGGTCGCGCAGGGCGGCGAGGTGGTGGGCGAGCCCATCACGCCCCGCCTCGTTCTCGGCCACGAGGTGGGCGTGGACCGAGTGGCTACTGACCACCAGGTGGACCTCCACCCGACCGAGCTCGGGGGGGTGGAGGGTGATCTCCAGACGGTGGCGGCCGGGGCCGCTCTGGCGCACCTGCTCCGCCACCTCCGCCGCCACCCGACTCGGCACCACCGGGGAGGCGGTCGAGGGCGGTGCGACGACGGGGTCGAGGGGGCCGAGGGTGGAGGAGCCCGTCCCCATCGCCGCGCTCGGCGTGGCCTCGACAGCGCGGCGGCCACGGGCGGTGGGGAGGGTGGGAAGCTCGTCGTGGTTCAGGGCGACAGTGATCGCCGCCACGTTCGGGGCGGCGGTGTCCTGGCGGGCGGCCGTCGCGGGGGGGGTGGGGTCGGCCGACCGATTTGCGTCTTGCGCGGCCATCCTCACCCCCCCTTCACCCGGCGCGGGAGTCGCGGGGTCGGTGGCCCACCGCCCCAGGCGCGGTGCCAAGAGGGGCTGGGGCGCGGTGGGGTACACCGGTAAGTCGCCCGTGTCGCCACCGGCCGTGGTCCGGTCGCCAAGGGTTGCGGCGGAATCGGGCGCAGCGGGGGTGGTGGCGGGCGGCCGCTCTTGGCTGGCGTCGTTCGCGGTGAGGGCCACTGCCAAAGGTGGCGCCGCCGCCTCCCATACGAGGCGGTGGATCGGCGCGGCGGCTTCACCGGGGGGTGGTGCCGGGCTGGATTGCGCGCCGCAGACTGGCTCGGCCACCGAAGCCGCGGCGCCGGTCGCGGCCGTCGCCCCCCCCGCCGTGGCCGGGGTGGACTCCTCTCCCGCGGGGGAGATGGCGGCCGTTGCGGCGGTGGTGGGCAACTTGGTGTCTGCCTCTTCCCCCGCGCCGCCGGTCGCGGAGGCCGCGCCGGCCAGGGCCACCGGCGAGGGGTCCGCGAACAGGGCGAAGAGGGCGGCGAAGGTGGCGTCCGGGGTGGGCGCGTCGCGCTCGGTGGGTGGGGTCACCCGCGGGGGGTGGATGGAGGTGAGGGTGATCGCCATGGGGTCGGCTCTCGTTGGGTGGGAAGCAATGGGAATGAGGGGGGGGCGGGTGGGCTTAGGGACCGGTTGCCCCCGCCGCGCCCATCCGTTTGGCGAGGATGACCGCCCGGTCGGGGGGCAGGACGTTCATGATTTTCGCCGCCTTCTTCTCGTTCATCCGGGCGAGCACCAGGGTGGCGAGGCGCTCGTCCAGTTGGCTCAAGGAGGCGGCGGCGGCCTCGGCACGCATCGCCCCGACCACCTTCACGAGCTGTGCGAGGTGGGTCTCCTCCTCCTTCTTGAAGCGGTTGAGGTAGTCGTCCAGCTGGCGTTGCAAGGCGGTGAGGCGGTCGAGGCGCTGATCGAGGGCGTCACGCAGGGTGGCGAGCTGCTCCTCGCGGTCGGCCACCGCTTGCTCGCGCGCCTCGATCCGCTGGCGCCGTTGCTCCAAGTCGAAGGCCTCCGCCGCGGGCAGGTGCGACACCCCCGCGCCGCGCGCCAGGGCCACCTCCTTCGGGTCGACGACCGGCGCGGTGGCCGGCTGGGGAGCGGTCGGATTCGACCCCTCGTCGCCGGTCGCCTCCCCGCCTTCGGTATCGGTTCCCTTCTCCTCCGTCGCCGCCGGCGGATCGGCCGCGGCCGGCGGGCCTCCTGCCGCCGCCACCCAGGCGGGCGCGAGCAGGAAGCCGAGGAGGAAGGCGCGGAACCCAGCGCGGAGCCAGCCACCCCCCGTCCCCCGCCACAGTCCGTTCGTGGTCGCGCTGTCGTTGTGCATCTCGGTGGCTCCGTGTCGCGGGTCGTGTGGTCCTTGGCGCCGGTCGGGCTGTGGCGATCGGGCCCGAGTCCGACGGGCTCCTTGGCCCAGGTCAGCCACGGCGTCTCCCGGCGATCTCGTCCAGCTCCTTTTGTTCCTCGTGCAGGAGCTCGGCGTGGTACGTGCTCCAGTCGCGCTCGCGCAGCCTTTCCACCGCCTGGTGGTCGCGGTGCGCGGCGAGGTAGTCGGCGCGCGCCGTGGCGATCGCCTCCGTAAGCCCCTCCAAGCGCGCCACCTGCTCCTCGCGGCGCACCGCCAGCACGCTCAGGTAGTCCTGCGCGAGGCGGGCGCCGTGCAGGTCGCCGGCCGCCAGGTCGTGGTGCTGGCCGGTGGTCGTGGTACGAAGCTCGTCATCAAGGCGCACGATCCGCCCCTTCACCGTCGCGATTTCGCGGTGCAGGTGGGCGAGGATGGCGCTGTGCTCCTCCTCCTGGTGGGCCCGGTGGTCGAGCAGGGTCTGGAGGCGAAAGTCGAACCGTTTCATGCACTCTCCTCGGGGTGGGAAAAGATGCGGGCGAGCTGGCCGGCGGCGTCGGCCAGGCGGCACGGCTCGTCGACGCCTTGGCGGAGATAGGCGCGCAGCGGCTCGATGCGCTCGATCGCCCGATCGACGCGCGGGTTGTTGCCGCGCGTGTAGGCGCCAATGTTGATCAGATCCTCGGCGCGCTGGTAATCGGTGAGGGTGGCGATGGCGGCGGCGATGTGGCCGCGGTGCGCCGTGGTGGTGAGGTTGCCGACCAGACGGGAGACCGAGGCTGGGACGTCGATCGCCGGGAAGTGGTAGCGCTGCGCCAGGGCGCGCGACAGCACGATGTGGCCGTCGAGAATGGAGCGCATGTGGTCGGCGATCGGCTCGTTCATGTCGTCGCCCTCCACCAGCACCGTGTACAGACCGGTGATTGTGCCGGCCCCGCCGCAGGTCCCGGCCCGTTCGGTGAGCTTCGGCAGGAGGCTGAAGACCGATGGCGGAAAGCCGCGGGTGGTGGGTGGCTCGCCGATCGCCAGGCCGATCTCCCGCTGGGCGGTGGCGAAGCGGGTCACCGAGTCCATCATCAACAGGACGTCGGCGCCTTGGTCGCGGAAGTATTCGGCGATGGCGGTAGCGACGAAGGCGCCGCGCGTCCGTTCCAGGGGAGAGCGGTCGGAGGTGGCGACCACCACCACCGAGTGGGCGAGCCCGCGCTCGCCGAGGTCGCGCTCGATGAACTCCCGTACCTCGCGGCCACGTTCGCCGATCAGCGCGATCACGTTCACGTCGGCGCGGGTGTGGCGCGCCATCATGCCGAGCAACGTCGACTTGCCGACCCCGGAGCCGGCGAAGATGCCAAGGCGCTGGCCGCGGCCAATGGTGAGCAGGCCGTTGATCGCCCGCACCCCGAGGTCCAGGGGCTCGTGGATCGGGATGCGCGCCAGGGCGTCGGGCGGTGAGGCGTAGAGGGGGTAGGTGGCGTCGGGGGCGATCTCGCCACGGCCATCGGCGGGGCGGCCGAGGCCGTCGACAACCCGCCCGAGCAGCGCGCTGCCCACCCCCACGCCCGCCTGCGGTGAGCGGGCGACGACCCGGCTCCCAGGGCCGATGCCGCGCAGCTCGCCGAGGGGCATGAGAAGGACCCGGTCCTCCTTGAACCCGACCACCTCCGCGGCCACCGAGCGCGTCTGATCGCGGGTGTAGATGTCGACCATGCCGCCGATGGAGGAGCCGCGGCCGTACGCCTCGATCACCACCCCCACCATGCGCGCCACCTTGCCGTCTACCTTCGGCGCCGGCCGCCCCAGGCGGTCGATGAGGGGCGCGGCGACGAACCGCTCCTCGGCGCGCAGCACGACGCTCACGGCGTGGCCTCCGCGATCGTCTCGGCCACCGCCTCGGTGAGGCGGTCACCGATGGCGGTAAGCAAGGTGGCGATGCGCGCGTCGACCGACACGGTGGGGGTTTCGACGCAGATGTCGCCCTGCTGCACCTCCTGGCTCTCCTCCAGGTTGAGGTGGGCGATGCGCGCCAGGCGCGGCCGCCACTCACTTTCGTGTTGCTCGATGTAGGCGAGGTCGAGGGGGTGTAGCCGCAGGGTAACGGTGGTCGGGTCGTCGAGCTCGGCAAGGAGGGTCTGGAGGCGAGCCACGAAGAGGGGCCGGTCGAGGGCGAGGGTGCGGCGAATGGTTCGCTCGGCGATCGCGACCGCCAGGAGGGTCACCTCCTCGTGCGCCTGATGGCGGATCTCGGCGCGCACCGCGCATGCCGCCTCCACCGCGTCGGCGAGGGTGGCGAGGTAGGAGGTCGCCTTCTCCCTCCCCACCTCCAGGCCGGCCCGTTCGCCCTGCGCGAATCCTTGCTCGAAGGCGCGCCGTTGCTCCGCGTCGAGGTCCACCTCGGGGATGGTGGGCCGGGGGGTGATGGCGCCGGTGCGCGGCCTGGCGACCGTCGGGGTGAACTCGGCGCACGCGGTCATCAACCCATCGGGCTGAAAGGCGGAGATCGCCAGGAGGTCGAAGTCGGGGGTGAAGGACATGGGTTACACCATCTGGGCGTCGTTACCGCCGAGGCTGATCTTTCCGTCTTTTTCCAGGCGGCGGACGATGGTGACGATGGTCTTTTGCATCTCCTCCACGTCCTGGATGCGCACCGGCGGCATGTTCTCCAGGTCGTCGGCGAGCATCTCGGAGGCACGCGAGGAGAGGTTGGCGAAGATCACCTCGCGCACCTCCGTGCTTGCCCCCTTGAGGGCGACCACGAGGTCGTCGGTCTTCACCTCGCGCAGGATCGCCTGGATGGCGTCGCGCTCGAGGCGGGTGAGGTCCTCGAAGGTGAAGAGGAGGTCGTTGATCCGAGTGGCGAGGTCCTCGTCCGCCTCGCCCAGCTCCTCGATCACCCGCGCGGTGACGTCCTTGGAGGCGTTTTGCAGGATCGACGAGGCAACGTCAGCGCCGCCGAGGGTGTCGATGGAGAGGGAGGTGGCGCCGCGTACCGCCCGGTTGATCTCCTCCTCCACCTCCGCGAGGATCTCCGGGTCGGGCTTCTCCAAGATGGCGAGGCGGTAGACCACGTCCGCTTGGATCGTGGCGGGCAGCTCCCTGAGGACCGGGCCGGCGAGGTGGCTCGGTAGGTTGCCGAGGATCATGGCGAGGGTTTGGGGGTGCTCTTCGCGGATCAGGCGGGCGATCACCTGCGGCTTGATGTTGAGCAGCGCCCCGAAACGGACCTTCTCCTCCTGCTCCTCGAAGAGCTTGTTGATCATCGCCGCCCGGTCCACCCCGACCGCTTCGGTGACCAGCTTGGAGACGTAGTTGGTGCCGGTGTGGAAGATCGCGCCGTCGGTCTCCAGCCGTTCGCCGAACGCCTCCACCACCTGCTCGGCGAGGTCGCGCGGGATCTTTTGGTGCTGGATCATCATCGCGGCCACCTGCTGCACCTCGTGGTCGCGCATCTCCTGGAAGGCGCGGGTGGTCGCCTCCTCGCCGAGGGTAAGGAGGAGGATGGCGACCTTCTCGGCGCCGCTGAGCTCGTCGAGGGTCACGTGGTTTCCTCCGTCTCACGCAGCCAGCCGCGCATCACCTGAACGCCGCGCGAGGTGTCGTCCTTCATCGCCTTTTCGATGCGCTCCTGCGGGCGCATCTCCGCGACGTGCGGGTTGGCGAGGGCGACCGGCGAGTTGGGGCCGGTCAGCGCCAAGTGGCTCTTCTCCGTCTCCAGGGCCAGGGCGCGGTATTGTTGCAGCTGGGCCTCGCGGAGCTGGCGCATGAACGGCCGCACGAACAGGAAGAAGAAGAGGACGAAGAAGAGGGCGACGGCCACGTAACGGCCGGCGGCGAGGATCAGCGGTACGTACTGCTGCCACGCCGGCGCCAGGTCCACCGGCGCAATAGGCTCGTCGCCGGTGAAGGGCATGGAGACCACCTCCACCTGGTCGCCGCGGTCGGCGTTGAAGCCCACCGCGTTTTTTACCAGGGCGGTGAAGCTGGCGATCTCCTCGGGCGTGCGGGGCACAAACGTGCGGCTCACCTTGCCGTCTGCTCCTTGGCCCTCCGTGTAGGTGCCATCCACCAAGACCGCGACCGTGAGGCGTTGGATCTGACCCACCGGCGCGACGGTGCGGGTGATGGTCTTGGTGACCTCGTAGTTCACCGTCTCGTCGCGGTCGTTCTCGCCTGCCGGGGTGGCGGTTGAGGTGGGCGGGGCGGCGCGGTCCGGCAGGTTGGCGTCGACACCCGCCACCCCGCTCGGCGCCACGCCGGTTTGGCTGCGCGCGCGGGCGTGGGTCTGCTGGGAGCGGACGGCGGTGGCGTCAGGGTCGAAGACCTCGGCGGTCGACTCGCTGTGTTCGAAGTCGAGGTGGGCGGTCACCCGCGCGATCACGTGGGTAGGGCCCACCACCCGGCCGAGGATCGCCTCGATGCGCTCCTTGCGCTCCTTCTCCAGGGTGAACTGGTGGCTCAGCTCGTCCGCCGACAAGGCGGCGGGGGAGTCGTTCTCCGCCTCGCCGCTTTGCAAGATGGTGCCGTTTGAGTCGACGATCGCCACCTGCGCCACCTCCAGCCCTTTCACCGCGCCGGCCACCAGGTGGGCGATTGCCTTCACCTGGCCTGGCTTCAACTGCTCGCCGGGGTCGACGTTGAGGATCACCGAGGCGCGCGCCTGGACGCGGTCCTCGAGGAACAGGGACTCCTGGGGGGTGACGATGTGGATGCGCGCCCCGCGGACGCCTTGGATTTCGGTGATCGAGCGCACCAGCTCCGCCTGCAGCGCCCGCTGGTAGTTCACCTCCTGCATGAAACGGGTGGCGCCGAGGGCGTTGTGGTCGAAGATCTCCAGGCCGTCGCCGCCGGCGGCGGGCAGCCCCTTGCCGGCGAGGGAGAGGCGCAGGTCGTAGACCCGCTCTGCCGGCACGAAGATCGCCTTGCCCCCCTCGCCGAGGCGGTACTCCACCTTCTCGTTGCGCAGCTCGTCGAGGACCGCACCCGCTGCCTTCGGTTCCAGATTCGCGTAGAGGAGCTGGTACTGGGGCGCGCTCCCCCAGTAGCTCACCGCGAGGAGCAGGCCGACGCACAACAGCGCTACCACCCCCAAGGTGATGCGCTTGGCCATGGGGATCTCGCCGACCATGCGGCCGAGGTTTCCGAGGATGGCATCCATGGGCTGGTGTCGCTCTCAGGGGCTAGGGGTTGGGGAGAAAGGGAGGGCGTGGGGGTACGGCGGTCACACCTGCATCCGCATCACGTCCTGGTACGCCTCGATCGCCTTGTTGCGCACCGCGAGCACGAGGTCGAAGGCCACCTCGGACTCCTTCATTCGGATCATCACGTCGTGGAGCTCCCCCCCCTGGCCGGTAACCAGGTTGGTGGCCGCAACGGTCGCCTGCTGGTCGAGCACGCTCACCGTCCCCAGGGACTCCTGAAGGAGATCGGCGAACGACGCCCCCTTGAGGGTGGGCGGCTGCTCTGCCCGAAAGCCGGTGGTGATCCCCTCGGGACCGGTTAACGCACGAAGCTGGGTGTGGGTAGTGATGTCCATGGGGGGTGGGTGCGCTAGGCGCGCGGGCTGGGGAATGGGGGCTGGGGGGTAGGGGGGTGGATTCGGCAGGCCGAGGATCCGGGGGAAAGGACCCAACGGCGCGACCGCGTCGCCGGCGGGCGAACGCCAGCCCCCTGTTGGCGCGCCGCGTTGCGGGGGTGCGGGACGTTCACTTGCCGATCTCCAGGGCGGCGTGCGCCATGTGCTTGGTCGCCTGCACCGCCTTCACGTTCGCCTCGTAGGTGCGCATGGCGGTCATCATGTCCGTCATCTCCTCCAGGGGGTTGACGTTGGGCATGGCCACAAGCCCATCGGGGTTGGCGTCCGGGTGGCCGGGGTCGTAGACCAGACGGGGGGGCCGCGGGTCGGGCGTGATCGCGCGGACTACCACCGCCGGCCGCTCGTCCGCCTCGGAGGCGCGCAGGAGATCCTCGAAGCTTGCCGGCTGGGGCGCGGCCTCGAGGACCACCCGCTGGCGGACGTACGGTCCACCGGCGGCCGTGCGGGTGGTCTCGGCGTTGGCGAGGTTGGAGGAGATCGTCTCCATACGCGCCCGCTGGGCGGTGAGGCCGGCGGCGGCGATCTCCATGGCGTGGAGGAAATCGGCCATCAGCGGCCCTCCCGAATCGCGTGGAGGAGGTGGGCGAAGTAGGTGGCGGTGAGCTGGGCGGTGGCGTCGTACATGAGGGAGTTCTCCGCCATCCGCCCCGCCTCTTGCTCCATATCGACGGTGTTCTGGTCGAGCCCCGCCTTGCCGCCCGTCTCCACCAACTCCACGGGCGCGAGGGTGGCCACCGGGGGCGCGAGGTGGTGGGCGTCGGTGGTCGCCAACGGTGGCGCGCTGGCGGTGGTGGCGGTGCGCATCGCCTGCTCGAAGGGCAGGTCCAGCGCCCGGTAGCCGGGGGTGGCTCCATTTGCCAGGTTGCGCGACAAGAGCTCCTGGCGCGCCGAGCGCAGGGTGAGGGCGCGCTGGTAGGTGGGGAGTTGCGGGAGGAGGAGGTGGGCGATGTCCATGGCGTGCTCACGGGATCGATAGCAAGCCGAGTGCCACCCCTTTCGCGCCCCAGTTTGGGCAAGCGAGAGGCCGTAACGTGTTGAGATCCCGATGCCGTGCCTTGCCTCGGTGCAAGGGCTGGATGGCATCTTTCTGACGCCCACCGTTCGCCGCTTGGCTGACCCCAAGGGACGTCGCTACGGTTGGCTCGGCTTGGCAGACCCCTTCACCGCCTCGAGCTCGGCGGCCAGGGTGGTGAGGGGGCGGCGCTCGCTCTGCTCCCACGCCAGGAACTGGTCGACGGTGGCGCTGGCCTTGGCCCACTCGGGCGGTGTGTTGTCGGCGGGTCCGGCCGGGGTGGCGGTGGCCAGGGCGATCACCGTCCGTGCCCACGCCGCCTCCACCGGGGAGGGGGCGTGGGCGAGGGCGGGGCGCAGGAGGTCCGCCGCCTCGGCCTCGCGCCCCTGATGGAGGAGCGCCTCGGCGAGGGCGGTGGTGATGCGCCACGGGTCGATCTCCCCGGGGGTGGCGGCGAGCGCGCGCAGGAGCCCCTCGGCGTCGGTGGCACGGCCAGCGTGCAGGTCGTAGGTGGCAAGGCGGTAGGTGGCCGAGGGGAGCGCGGTGGCAAGGCTTGGGTCGGTGGTCAGGGCGGTGGCGGCCCACGCCGGCGAGCGGTCGGTCTCGCCCAGGGTGAGGCCGGTGGCGGCGAGGCGCAGGAGCAGGGGCGGCGCCTCGTGGCTCGGATCATGGGCGGCGACCAGGGCGTCCCACTCCGCGCGTGCGAGCGGGTCAGCGGTCACCGTGAGAAGCTCGACGTGTCGCAGGCGACTCTCGAAGTCGGCGTCGGCGCGGCTGGCGACGGTGGTGATGAGGGCAGTGGCGCCTTCGAGATACCCCTCGTGGGCGAGCGCCTCCACCGTCTGTTGGACGAGCGCGGCGGTGAGGGTGTCGATGCGGTGGTGGTCGTGGGTGAAGGTGCGGAAGAGCTCGAGAAGGTCGGCGAGGCGGCCGGCGAGGCGGCCGGTCCAGACGCGGGAGAAGAGGGCGCCGTAGAGCGGCTCGTACCACCCCTCCTGGCGCAGCTCGGGCTCCGCGAGGGGGCGGCGATCGAGGCGGGCAAGGGCCTCCTCCCACCGTTCCGTTTCCACCAACAGGCCGAGCCAGATGTTGCGCGCGAGGGTGGCGAGGTTCGGCCGCTCATTCTGGCTGGCGATGGCGCGCAACGGGGCGATGAGGCGCAGCCGTCCGAGCTTCGGGGTGGTCGGGTAGAGGTGCTCGATCAAACGCAGGCGGGCGAGGTCGGCCATGGCGGTGCGGCCGTGCTCCACCTCCACCTTGTGATAGGCGGCGAGGGCGGTGGTTGGATCGCCGTGGCGCAGGTGGCTGTCGCCCCACTCCACCAGCAGCGCCGCGGAAGGTTCGTCGCCGAGGAGGGTACGCAGGGCGGCGAGCAGTGGTTGCGCGAGGTCATCGCGCTGGCGGGTGAGGGCAGCACGGAAGAGGGCGTAGCGGTAGGTGGCGAGGTGGCTCCAGTCGATCTCCTCCTGCTGCAGGATCTGGTAGTCGGTCACCATCTTGTCCGTGTCGCCGGCGGCCAGCGCGTGGTCGAGATAGACGAGGCGGGCGAGGGTCGCGACCAGGTGGTTGGGGAAGGTCGCGCCGATCTCCTTGGCGAGGCGGAAGGCGTCGATCCACGCCCCTTGCTGCTCCAATAGCCGCAGCTCCTGGTAGCGGATCCGCGGGGTGAGGGGGTCGTCGGGGATGGTGGCGGCGCGCCGGAGGTAGGCGAGGGCCGAAGCGGTGTCGCCGATGGCACCGTAGAGGTGGGCGAGGGTGAAGAGGGCGAGGGGCGCGGCGGGGTGGCTGGGGTGGAGCGCGACGGCGAGGGCAGCGGCGTCGATCGCCGGCTGCGGCCGGTCGGGCTGGAGGGAGGTGACCCGGGCCACGTGCGCGGCGGCCAGCTGGTACGCCGCCTCGCCGCCGAGGCGGCTGCGGGGGTCGTGATTGAGGACCGCGGTGAAGGCCTCGATGGCGGCGCCGTAGTCGCGTTCCTTGGTGCGCAGCAGCCCCGCCTGCAGCCGCTCTTGGATCGGTTGTGGCGCCTTCGCCCACTGCTCCGGTTCGGGGGCGGGGAGCTGGTCGGGGAGGAGCAGGGGCGGCGGCGGCAGCGGCTCCGGCAGGGCGGCGCGGATCACCGCTTCGGTCGCTTCCGCGAAGCGCTCATCCACCGCCGCCCAGAGCGGCGCGCTCGGCCGGTCAGCAGGCGCGGCGGGGGCGGCCACCGCGAACGGGGCGGAGAGAAAGAGGGCGAGGCAAAGGAGGGGACGCATGGCCGCTTGCCCTGCAACCTCTGCAAACGGCGCGCCACCTGCCTCGGGTTGGCGCGGGGGTGCTAAACCGTTGTGCGTGTTCGGCCCGCGCGGCGGGCGCCGGCCGCCTTCGGTGTCACCCGGCTGACGGAGTCGCCGGGGTTTCGTCGAGGATCCCGCGCTTGCGCAGCTTCTCCACCAGGGTGGTGCGGTTGAGGCCGAGGAGCTTCGCCGCCTTGCTCTTCACCCCGCCGGCCCGTTCCAGCGCCTGATCGATGATCTGGTTCTCCAGCGTCTCGAGGAAGTCCTTCAGGATCAGCCCGTCGGCGGGGAGGGTGAGGGCGAGGCCGCCGGCGTGGGGTGGCGTGTCACGCACCTTCGCCGGCAGGTCGCCGACACCAATCACCGGGCCCTCGGCGAGGACCACCAGCCGCTCCACCAGGTTTTCCAGCTCGCGCACGTTGCCCGGGTACGGGTAGCCGCACAGCACCTCCACCGCCGGGTCACTGAGGGTGAGGTCGGTACCGCGCCGGTCGTTTTGCAGGGCGAGGAAGTGGTGGATGAGGAGCGGGATGTCGCCGGTGCGCGCGCGCAGGGGCGGCACGGTGATCGGGACGACGTTGAGGCGGTAGAAGAGGTCCTCGCGGAAGTGCCCCTCCGCCACCTCGCGCTCCAGCTCCTTGTTGGTGGCAGCGACGATGCGCACGTCGACCCGCTGGGTCGTGGTCCCGCCGACTCGCTCGAACGCCTGCTCCTGCAAGATGCGCAGGATCTTCACCTGCAAGTCGGGGCTCATCTCGCCAATCTCGTCGAGGAAGAGGGTGCCGCCGTCGGCGAGCTCGAAGCGGCCGGCGCGCGCGGTGGTGGCGCCGGTGAAGGCGCCCTTCACGTGGCCGAAGAGCTCGCTCTCCAGAAGGTCCTTGGGGATGGCGCCGCAGTTGATCGGCACCAACGGGTGGTCGGCGCGCGCGCTGTTGAAGTGGATGGCACGGGCGAGCAGCTCCTTACCGGTGCCGCTCTCCCCCTCGATGAGGACGGTCGCGTTCGAGTCGGCCACCTTGCCGATGATTTGGTAGATCCGCTGCATCTGCGGCGAATCGCCCACCAGGTTGGCGAACTTGTACTTGTCGTGCACCTGGCGGCGCAGGCTGCGGTTTTCGTTCTGTAGCTTGCCGTACTCGAGGGCGCGCTGGACCTGCAGGCGCAAGAAGTCGAGCTCGAACGGCTTGGTGAGGTAGTCGAAGACCCCGGCGCGCGTCGCCTCCATGGCGCTTTTGATCGAGCCATGGCCGGTGAGCACCATGCACAAGGTGGCGCCGCTGCCTCGCTGGATCTCGCGCAACAGCTCCAGACCGTCGACCTTGGGCATGTCCAGGTCGGTAATCAGGAGGTCGAAGTGGTGCTCGTTGAGCTGCGCGAGTGCCTGCTCGCCGTCCTCGACGGCCACCACCGCGTACCCCTCGCGGGTGAGAAACTTGTCGAGGAGGCTGCGCGTGCCGAGCTCGTCGTCGGCTACCAAGATATGGGCCGTAGCCATGACTCCTCCTCCATGCGATGAGCGCGCAGCGTAACCAGGGCTCAAGGAGAGGGTCAAACGAGGGCGGTCCTGTCACCCTTACCCCTCTGCCTCCGCAATGCCGAGGTGGTCGGTCGAATCGGGTTCGCGCGGGACGCGCAGCACGCCGCGATCGCACCCCGGGCATACGGGGGCGACGGCCCAGATCGGAGACGGCGCGGGAGTCGGTGCAGCGCCTGATTCGCGGTGCAAAAAAAACGCGGGCTGCGGCGTGCGCCGCGGCCGCCTGGAGGGGGCACACGTTGGCCGCTTGAGTCCACCTGGGTGGGCGTGTGGGGGAGGGGGGGGCGGTGGTTGTACTCGCCCTGCCGGGCGCGTGTTAGCCTCACGACCGTTCCCTCTTTGTGTCGTCCACGCCGCGTCTCTCCCATGGCCGATCTCCGCACCGCGACGCACTCCGGCTACTCCCTCGATTCCCTGCCGGTGGCCGCCGCCTGGGTGGAGCAGGGGGGCCGAGTCGATGATTGCAACGCGGCGTGGCGGGCGCGGGTGGGGGCGGAGGGGGGCGAGCTGGCGGCGCTGGTCCACCCCGAGGAGCGCGCCCAGCTGGCCGTGGCGCTCGGCGCGGCCACCGTCGAGGGCGAGCGGCTCCCGGTGACCTGCCGGGTCGCGACTCCCGAGGGCTGGCTCCCCTTTCGCCTGCGGGTGCGCGCCGATGGGGGCATCGGCGGCCTCGGTCTGGGCGCCGGTTGGCTGATCTGTTTGCAGGAGGAGGGGGTGGAGGACGACACCCCCCTGCGCTTTGTTCAGCGGGTGGTGGAGGAGCTCTCCCACGAGCTCGACGCCGCGCGCCTGTTGGCGCGGGCGGTGACCCAACTGGTGGAGGAGCTGGGGGTGGCGACCGCCTTCATCCCGATTCTCGATCGCGATGGCCACGGGGCGGTGGTGGCGGCGGCTGCCGGCGCGGGCGGTGAGCGGCTTGCCGGGATGCGGGTCGCGGTGCGGGGTGGGGTGTGTGGCCGGATCGCGCGCGGTGGCGAGGTGGGGTGGGTGGCGGGCGACCCGCGGGTCGCCGACCCCCTCTTCCCCGGCGGGATGCCGGCGGCGGTGGTGGTCGCCCCCATCGTCTATCAGCAGCGGGTCCGCGGCGGCGTGTGCGCCGTGCCCGCGGGCAAGCCCGGGGCGACGCTGGTGGAGTGTGTGCGGCTGCTCGCCCGCTTCCTTGCCGGCGGTCTCCAGGGGGCGCGCCACTTCGATCGGCTACGCCTGGCCAGCGACCACCACCAGCGCCTCCTCGCGGTCCTCCCCGATCCCTTGTGGGTGGTGGGCCGCGACGGCCGAGTGGAGGAGTGCAACGGTCCGGCGCGCAATCTTCTCGGGCGCGACGGCGCGGGTGAGGTCATGGACACCTTGTTCGCGGGCGATGCCGGGGAGCAGATCGCGGCGGCGGTGGTCGCCACCGGCGGCGGTGAGCGGAGCGATCTGCGCCTCTGCCTCGGCGCCAAAACGGTGGCCTGTCTGGTCTCCGTCCTGCCCTTTGCCGGCGGCGCGACCGAGGGGGGCGCTTTGGTGGTGGCGCGCGACATCAGTGAATGGGTCATGGCCGAGCGCGAGCGGGAGAAGATGCGTGCCGCGACCGAGGAGTCGGCGCGCCTCGCCTCGGTGGGCGAGCTGGCGACCGGGATGGCGCACGAGATCAACAACCCGCTGATGGGGATCATCAACTACGCGGATTTGGCGCGTGAGGAGCTCCCCGCCAACTCGCCGGTGGTCGAGTGGATGGGGGTGATCATCGAGGAGGGCGAGCGGATCGCGGCGCTGCTTCGCCACCTCCGCTCGTTGGGCCGGCACGATCCGCAGGCGCCGGCGGCCACCGAGGTCGCGGCAGTGGCGGAGTCGGCGTGTGCCCTGGTGCGCCACAGCCTCGGGCGGGAGCAGATCGATCTGGTGGTGGACATCCCCGCGACCTTGGCGCCGGTGCGTGCGGTCGCCCACCAGCTCCAGCAGGTGTTGGTCGCGCTCTTCTCCAACGCGCGCTGGGCGGTGGCCGAGGCGCGGCGGCGCGGCGGCGAGGGGCGCGGCTGGATCCGCCTGCTGGCACGCGCGGTAGGGGGAGAGGTGCAGGTGGCGGTGGAGGACAGCGGGGTGGGGATCGACCCGGCGGACTTGCCGCGCGTCTTCGATCCCTTCTTCACCCGCCGCTCGGGGCGCAGCGGCCTGGGGCTCGGCCTCACCCAGGCGCGCCGTGACGTGGGCGAGTGGGGCGGGCGGATCTACGCGGAGAACACCGCGGAGGGCGGGGCGCGCATCATCGTCGTGATCCCCCAGTGGCAGGAGGGGCGATGAGCCGCGGGCGCATCTTGCTGGTGGATGACGAGGCGTCGATCCGCTCCACCCTGTCGCTGATCCTCAGCCGCGAGGGGTACGAGGTGGTGACCGCCGCTGACCTTGCCTCCGGCACCGCCCAGTGCGGGACCCAGGAATGGGACGTGGTCCTCACCGACATGATCCTCCCCGACGGCAGCGGCATCGAGCTCATGCGCTGCATGCACGAACGCGGCTCGCAGGTGCCGGTGATCGCGATTACCGGCGAGCCCAACCTCGATACCGCGGTGGAGGCGGTGCGCCTCGGTGCCTACGACTACGTCTCCAAGCCCCTGCGCCGTGAGACCCTGGTGCGGGTGGTGGAGCGGGCGCTGGAGCGCTACCGCCTCAGCCGCGAAAATGCGCGTTACCGGCATGACCTAGAGCGGCTGGTGGAGGCGCGCACCGGCGAGCTGATCGCCTCGGAGCGGCGTTACCGCGAGCTGATCGAAGGCGCCCCGGAGATGATCCACCAGCTTGACGAGGCGGGGCGCTTCCTCGCCGTCAATCGCACCCAGTTGAGCACCCTCGGCTACACCCTCGACGAGCTCCTCCAACAGCCCCTCGCTTCGATCTGCGCGGAGGACCAGGCAGAGCAGGTGGCGGACCACCTGCGGCGCATCCGCGAGACTGGCCGCAGTGAGCTCGCCACCCAGTTCAGGCGCCGCGACGGCACCCTCCTCGACGTGGAGATTCGTGCCCTGGCGGTGCGCGATGAGGACTCCAGCTTCCTGTTGTCGCGCGGCTTCGCCCACGACACCACCGGCCGCAAGCGGCTGGAGATGCAGCTCATCCAGGCGGACAAACTCTCCACCATCGGCCTAATGGTCTCCGGTGTTGCCCACGACGTGAACAACCCGCTGACCGGCATCGCCGGCTATGCCGAGATGCTTCTCGCCCAAGGCTCCCTTGCCCCCGAGGTCGAGTCGTCCCTGCGCTTCATCTACGGCGAGGCGGAGCGGGCCGGGCGGATCGTCGCCAACCTCCTCGGCTTCGTCCGCCAGGAGGAGGGGCGGCGCGACTACTTCGATCTGCACACCACCATCGACGCGGTGGTGGACCTCATGGCCTACCGGCTGCGCCAGGCGCGGGTGGAGGTGCGGCGCACCCTCGACCGGAACCTGGGCGCCGTCTACGGCGACAAGCACCAGATCCAGCAGGTCCTCCTCAACCTGGTGAACAACGCGGTGCAGGCGATGGCCGGGGGGGATGGCGCGGCCTGCCTCTCCCTGGCGACCCGGGTGGTGGAAGGCGAGGTGGCGATCACCGTGGCGGATACGGGACGCGGCATCCCGCCGTCGATCCTCGGGTCGATCTTCGACCCCTTCTTCACCACCAAGCGCGAGGGGGAGGGGACCGGGCTGGGGCTGTCGATCACCCGCGCCGCGGTGGAGGCGCATGGCGGGCGGTTGCAGGTGGAGTCGGTGGTTGGCAAGGGGACCACCTTCACCGTTTGGCTTCCCCTCCCCATGGGCGACGAGGAGGTGGAGGTCCGCAACGAGCCCGCCGGCGAGGCGGTGGCGGAGGCGCTCGTATCCGTTGGCCCGGTCCTGGTCATCGACGACGAGCTCCACATCCGGACCTGGCTGCAGCGGATCCTGCAGGGGTTTGGTTACCCGGTGGAGGTTGCGGTGAACGGCGCCGATGGCCTCGCGCGCATCGCGGCGCGCGACTTCTCCGTCGTCCTGCTCGACTACATGCTCCCCGACACCACCGGCATCCGCGTCTACGAGGCGCTCGCTTCGACGCATGCCGAGCTCCAGTCCCGGGTCGTCTTCATGACCGGCGCCATCGATCGGGTGGTCGAGCAGTACGTCCGTGACCACCGCCTGCCCTTCCTCCAGAAACCGTTCAACGCCAAGGCCCTGCGCGGCGTCCTCACCGCGGTGGCGCGATGAGCGACGCGGTGCGCTTGCGCATCCTGGCGATCGACGACGACGTCGCCATCCAGAGCTACTGGCGCCGGCTGCTGCCGAAGCTCGGCCACGATGCGGTGATCGCCGCGAACGGCACCGAGGGGATCAAGCTGGTGCGCAGCCAGCCCTTCGACCTGGTGGTCACCGACCTCTCCATGCCCGGCTTGCCCGGCCAGCGGGTCCTAGAGACGGTGCGCGCCGAGCTCGCCGACGTGGACGTGATCGTCGCCACTGGCCACGGCACCCTCGAGTCGGCGGTCGACGCCCTGCGCGCCGGCGCCTACGACTTTTTGGTGAAGCCGTTTTCCCTGCGCGACGTGAAACGGCTCCTCGACCGGCAGGTGGAGAAGCGGCGGCTGGGGGTGGAGAACGAGGAGCTGCGCCAGGCGAACGCCCGCCTGCGCGAGCTCTCCCTCCTCAAGGAGAAGTTTCTTGCCATCACCAGCCACGAGCTGAAGACGCCGGTGACCATCCTGACCGCTCTCACCGAGCTCCTCGTCGGTGACCCGGGGATGGCGGAGGCGGAGCGGCTCGACCTCCTCGACAAGCTCGGCGAGGTGACCCGCTCCCTGCGCGAGATCGTCGAGGGGATGCACGATCTTGCCGAGGCGCGCCAGGGGGCTGCCACCCTGCGGATCGCACCCGTGGGGGTGCGCGACCTCCTTGCCGCGGTGGTCGAAGAGCTCGCCCCGGGCGCGGTCGAGCGCGGCGTAGCCGTGGAGTTGACGGCCGGGGGGAGGGCTTGGGACGGCTACCCCGCGGACGCCACGCGCCTGCGCCGCGCGTTGCGCCAGTTGGTGCGCAACGGCATCCAGTACACCCCCGACGGCGGCCGGGTGACCCTGCATCTCGACGCCTGGCAGGGTCGGGAGGGGGGCGAGGAGGGGCCCGAGATCGTCGTCGCGGACACCGGAGTCGGCATCGACCCGAAGCAGCAGCGCCTCGTCTTCGACGCCTTCTACGAGACCGGCGACACCGACCACCACCACACCTCCACCACCGCCTTCCAAGGCGGCGGTCTCGGCATCGGCCTGTCCATGGTCCTGGAGACGGTCACCGCCCACGAGGGGCGCATCACCCTCGACAGCGAGCCCGGCCACGGCACCACCGTCCGCATCCTCCTGCCGCCGGCAAGCGAGGTGTGGGCGCGCTCTGGCGGATAGGGGGCGCTCCCGCTGGGGAAAGCCACTGGAAATGGCTGTTTAGATTTCGCCGCGAAGGGGCGCGAACCGTAGACGGGGAGGGTGCGGGCCCCCGCACCCGTTCGCGGCCGCCGCGGTGAACGACCCTTCGCGTCCATCAGCGTGGATGCGCGTGCATGGGCGGCCAGCTTGTTCCGATCCGCACCCTCGTCCGGGCGCGAGCCCACTTGCCGTTCCACCCGGTCGACAACGTCCGACAGATTTTTTGGGCGGTGGGCGGTGGGCGGTGGGCGCGGCGCCGGCCACCCCCTGCGTTGTCGCGTTGCGCGGGCAACACTGGCGCCGATGGATCGCCTCTCCCGCCATCTGTGGCGCTGGCTGCCCGCCGCCGTCGTCCTCGCCGGTGGTCTGATCTACGCCTGGGTGGTGGGCGGCGCGCCGGGGACCGTGTGGCTCACCGGGGCCAGGGTCGATCTGCCCGCAGGGGAGATCGCCTATCCCGGTCGTGACCACCTGGAGCGCGTCGACCCCATGGGCTCCCTCCCCGCGCCGCCCCTCAAGGAGGCGGTGGATACCCGGGCTGAGGAGGATGTAGGAAGTAGGAGGTAGGAAAGAGGGAGGAGAAAGGGGGAGGGCGGCGAAGGGGGGAAGGGGTCGCGGGCGAACGGTCGCCTGGGTCGGGGCGGGGAAGGCGGGTCTCGCGCGGAGGCGGTCAGACGCGGAGGGGAGTAGCGGGGGGAGCGAAGGGAGGTCGCGGGCGCGCGAAGGCTGCCACCGGAGGGTGAAGCGCCTCCCCTTTCTACTTTCTACTTTCTACTTCCGCCTGGTGCTGGGAACGATTGGCGGTGCGCCACGGTGACGACCGGTGCCCCCTTGGCTACGCGCCCTCGGCCAGGGCCATCTCGTAGGTGACAAGGTCGCGGTCGGAAAAGAGACAGAAGCGGACCTCGGTGAAGGGGTGGTGGGGGAGCTCCGCGACCACCGTGGCCACGGCGATGCGCGCCGCCTCTTCGATCGGGTAGCGGTAGGCGCCGGTGGCGATGGAGGGGAAGCAGAGGGTCCGCGCCCCCACCGCCGCCGCCGCGGTGAGCGAGGTGCGATAGCACGAGGCGAGGATCTCGGCCTCGCCGTGGCCACCGTCACGAAAGATCGGTCCGACCGTGTGGACCACCCAGCGGGCGGCGAGGTTGCCGCCGGGGGTCACCACCGCCTGGCCGGCGCACAGCCGGCCGGCGCGGGCGACGATCTCTTGGCAGGCGGCGAGGATCGTGGGGCCGCCGGCGCGGTGGATCGCCCCATCCACCCCACCCCCGCCCAACAGCGACGAGTTCGCCGCGTTGACGATCGCTTCCACCGGCTGGCGGGTGATGTCGCCCCGCACCACCACCAGCCGCGTCGTGCCGATCTGGCGCTCCATAAGGAGGAAGTAGAAAGGAGAAAATGGGGAGGAGAAAGGGGGAGGGCGGCGACGGGGGGAAGGGGTCGCGGGCGAACGGTCGCCTGGGTCGGGGCGGGGAAGGTGGGTCTCGCGCGGAGGCGGTCAGACGCGGAGGGGGGGCGCGGGAAACAAAGGGGGCGTCACGGGCGCCGCGATGGGCGAGGCTCGATCCACGTTGGGTGCGGGCGCACCCATTGCTTGCGCCCATGGAACACACCGTTCACCCAGAGAGGGTTTTCCTTTTGCGTCCTGGCGTCGTTGCGACTTTGCGTTGAGCCGTCTCCATCCCCCCCGGCTTCCGTCCTTCACCCCCCCTCCCCGCCCTGCCGGTCGCCTCCCCCTCCGCGTCTCTGCGTCTCAGCGAGGCCGCCTTCCAGGCCCCCACGCCGCGCCCCGTGTTGGGGGTGACGCCGGCCCCCTCCGCACCTTCGCGCCTGGGCTGCCCTAGATGGTTCTGCCAGCGGCGATGACGCCGTTCTTCGGGATGATCACGATGCCGTCGCGGACGAAGTAGCCGTCGCCATCCTCGTCCGGGCGGCCGGCGGCGCCGGTGAGGGTGACGCGGTCGCCGATGCGAACGTTCTTGTCGAGGATCGCGCGGACGATCGTGCACTCGCGGCCGATGCCGATGTGCGGCGGTCCCACCGCCGGGTTGTCCGCGGCGGTCTGGTCGGCGTAGTGGTCGGCGCCGTTGAGGATGCTGTCCTCGATCCGGCTGCCGGGCCGGACGATGGTGCGTAGGCCGAGGAGCGAGTGGCGGATGGTGCAGCGATCGTGGATGACGCAGCCGTCGGCGAGGGTGGCGTGGTCGAGGGTGGCGCCCATGCAGCGGCTCGCCGGCAGGTAGCGGCCGCGGCTGTAGATGCGCGTATCGTTCGAGCCGTGGAAGAGGAAGGCGGGGTGGGGCGACTCGCTGAGCATGAGCTGCGAGCGGTAGTAGGCGTCGATGGTCCCCACGTCCTCCCAGTAGCCGTCGAAGTAGTGGGCGGCGACCCGGTGGGACTGGATCGCCGCGGGGATTAGGTCGCGGCCGAAGTCGATGCCGGTGCCGGTCCGCAGCAGGTCGCTGAGGATCTCGCGGCGGAAGCAGTAGATCCCCATGGAGGCGAGAAAGGGTCGCTCCGGGTCGTGGCCACCGAGGCGAGCCAGGGTGGCTGGCGGGGTGGCGAGGTCGTCGAGGAGGGGAGCGGCAGCGGGCTTCTCCACGAAGCGGACGATCATGCCTTCGCCGTTGACCTGCAAAATCCCCAGGGATGGCGCGGCGCGCCGGCCGGTGGGGATGACGCCGAGGGTGATGTCGGCACGCTGGCGCTCGTGGGTGGCGACCATCTCCCGGTAGTCCATCTTGTAGAGGTGGTCGCCGGAGAGGATGAGGATCGGGTCGTTGGTGGGGCGGTCGAAGCTGTCAATCTGCTTGCGCACCGCGTCCGCGGTCCCTTGGTACCAGTCGAGGTTGGTGGCGCCTTGTTCGGCAGCGAGGATGTCGACGAAGCCGCCGGTGAGGTCGTCGAGACGGTAGGCGCGGGCGATGTGGCGGTGCAGGGAGGCGGAGAGGAACTGGGTGAGGACGTAGATCTGGCGGACGCCAGAGTGCAGGCAGTTGGAGATGGGGATGTCGATCAGCCGGTACTTGCCGCCAATCGGGACCGCCGGTTTGCACCGGTCGCGGGTGAGCGGGTAGAGGCGGGAGCCGCGGCCGCCACCGAGGATGATCGCCAGGGGGGAGGTGGGAGAAGCCATGGGGCTCGCCGTGGGCGCCGCGGTGCGGAGGTGGGGTCAGCTCGCCAGCTCGCCTGTGGCCCGCCGCTCCACGTAGGCGAGGGCGGCGTCGAGGCGGTCGAGGCAGCGCTGTTTGCCGGTGATCTCGATGACGTCGAAGATTCCCGGGCTGATCGCGCTGCCGGTGAGGGCGACACGCGCCGGCTGGGCGAGTTTGCCCATCTTCAGCTCGTGGCGTGCGAGGATCGCCTCGAAGGGCGTCTTGACCGCCTCGGCGGTGAGGGGCGCGTCCAGGGCGGCGAGGGCGTCGCGCAGCTCTCGCAAGGGCTCGAGGACCACCGGCCGCAGGTGCTTGTGGGCCGCCTCCTCGTCGAGCTCGAGGGGGGTGCGGAAGAAGTAGCCGCTCTTCTCCGCCATCTCCTTGAAGGTGGTGGTGCGCTCCCGCTGGGCGGCGACGATCTGGCGCAGCCAGCTCCGGTCGTGGTCGACCTCGACCGCGATCCCTTCGCGGTCGAGGTACTTTGCGAACAGGTCGGTGAGCTCGTCGAGGTCGGAGTTGCGCAGGTACCAGCCGTTGAGGGAGTCGAGCTTTTGGAGGGCGAAGACCGACGGCGACGAGCCGACCTCGTGGATGTCGAAGGCGGCGATCAGCTCGTCAGTGGTGAAGTGCTCCTGGTCGCCGTGCGACCAGCCGAGGCGCGCCAGGTGGTTGCGCATCGCCGCCGGCAGGTAGCCGAGGCGGGCGTACTCGAAGACCGAGGTGGCGCCGTGGCGCTTGGAAAGTTTGGCACCGTCGTCGCCGAGGATCAGGGGCATGTGGCCGAAGGCGGGCTCGGTGAGGCCGAGGGCGCGGTAGAGGTGGAGTTGGCGAAAGGTGTTGTTCACATGGTCGTCGCCGCGGATCACGTGGGTGATCCGCATCGCCGCGTCGTCGCACACCACCGCCAGGTTGTAGGTGGGGGTTCCGTCAGAGCGCTGCAAGACGAGGTCGTCGAGCTCGTCGTTCGCCACCACCATCCGCCCCTTGATCAGGTCGTCGAAGGCGATGGAACCGTCGCTTGGCGTCTTGAAGCGGACCACGAAGGGGAGGTCGGGCGCGTCGCTGCGGTGGCGGCAACGGCCGTTGTAGCGCGGCTTGGCACCGTGCGCGCGCTGCTCTTCGCGCATCTGCTCTAGTTCCGAGGTGGTGCAGTAGCAGCGGTAGGCGTGGCCGGACTGCAAGAGCTGCGCTGCGGCCGCGCGGTGGGCCGCCTCGCGGGCGTGCTGAAAGAGCGGCTCCTCGTCCCAGTCGAGGCCAAGCCAGGTGAGGCCGTCGAAGATCGCCCGCACTGCGTGCTCGGTGGAGCGCTCGCGGTCGGTGTCCTCGATGCGCAGGAGGAACTGGCCGCCCAGGTGGCGGGCGTAGAGCCAGTTGAACAGGGCGGTGCGGGCACCCCCCACGTGCAGGTCACCGGTGGGCGAGGGGGCGAAACGGAGGCGGGGGGTCATGGTGAAGGGCGAGGGGAGGGGACGGAGGCGGGGGGTCATGGTGAAGGGCGAGGGGAGGGGGGGGTGAGGGGCAGAGAGGTGGGCCGGCCAGTGGGGGCGCCGGCCAACAACGGGCGGACCATTGTTGCGCCGCGCGCGCGCGGCGACCAGAGCGGCGCTCCGCAGCCCACCGTAAAGACCAAGCGGGCGCTGGAGGCGTGGACGGTGGAGCCGGTTTTGGCGGGCAGAGGAGGCGCCAGCCCCCAACGCGGAACGCGCAAAAAAAGGGGGAGCCGGCGAACGGCTCCCCCTTGGGCTGCGGCCCGCAGGCCGGTCGCCTCTACCACTTCACGAACAGGATGATCAGGGAGACGACGAGGGAGTAAATGCAGAGGGACTCGATGAGGGCCAGGCCGACGATCATGGCGGTGAAGATGTTGCCGTAGGCACCGGGGTTACGGGCGATCCCCTGGGTGGCGCCGTTGACCGCATTGCCCTGGCCGATGCCGGTGCCGAGTGCGGCGATGCCGATCGCCAGGCCGGCGGCGATCACCGAGTAGTTGTGGAGGGTGGAAGCGGCCGCCTCCTGGGCGAAGGCGGGTGCGGCAAAGAGGACCGCAACCGCGACGATGGCGAGGGTGAACAGACTCTTCATAGCAAAACTCCTTGGTAGGGCGCTGCTCATCCCGATCCCCGGCACGATGCCCCGGCTCGATCGTCTTCCCCGATTTCGCCGGTGGGAGGGGGTTGGGCAGCAGGTGTAAATAGAGGGTTGGGGCGCGGTCGACCGCCGGCCGGCCGCTGCTGGCGCCGGATCAGTGGGCATGCTCCAAGGCACCCTGGATGTAGATCAGGGTGAGGACGACGAAGATGAAGGCCTGGAGGAAGCTGGTGAAGACGGCCAGGAGCATGATCGGCACCGGCACCAGGTACGGCACCAGGCCGAGGAGGACGGCGAGGAGGATGTCCTCCCCGCGGATGTTGCCGAACAGACGCAGGGACAACGACAGCATGCGCGCCAGGTGGCTGATGAACTCGATCGGCAGCATGAGCGGCGCCAGCCACCACAACGGCCCCATGAAGTGTTTGATGTAGGCCGGGCCGTGTCTCTTCATCCCGACGATCTCGCTGTAGACCACCGCGGTGATCGCCAGGGCGGCGGTGGTGTTGAGGTTGGCGGTGGGTGACTCGAATCCGGGGATCAGGCCAATCAGGTTGCCGCTGACGATGAACAAGGCGAGGGTCGCGATCAGAGGGAAGAAGCGCAGGGCCTCCTTGCCCACCATCCCCTGGGTGAAGTTGAGGACCGCTTCGAGGATCACCTCGTAGAAGTGGGCGACGCCGCGCGGCACCACCGCAGCGCCGCGGCCGGCAATGAAGCCAGTGACGATGAGCACGGCCATCACCACCCAGGTGTAGGCCACCTGCGGGGGGACGCCGGGGATGTGGATGAGCAGCGGCGCTTCCAGGCCGCCACCGCCCTCCTCGTTAGCGAAGGCGACGACGGGGGCGAGGAGGAGGGCGAGGGGAAGGAGTCTACGCAGCACGGAGTGCCTCCTTGCGAATGGCCATGGAACGGGTGGCGACGTGAACGGCGAGGGCGACGGAGAAGCCAACCGCCAGGGCGATGACCCGGCGGGTGGTGATCGCGAGCAACACGAAGCAGACGATCAGCGCGGCGTACTTGAGGAAGTAGAAGAGGCGAAAAAGGCCGGCCTGGTTGCGCCGTGGCTGGAGGAGGTAGCGGCCGAGGCGCTCGGTCAAGATCAGGTTGGCGCTCTCCAAAGCGCAACCGGCGGCGCAGGCGAGCGCGGCCTCGCCACCGGCGACGGTGTAGGTGATCGCCACGGCGGTGAGGAGGGCGAGGAGCACGATCACCCCTCATCCTCCGGGTGGCGCGACGCCTCGACCTCGCGCTTCAGGAGACGGTACATGTTCCGAAAACCGGCGATCACCCCGGCGGTGAGGAAGAGGGCGAGCGCCCACGGCGCGGTCCCCAGCCAGCGGTCTAGGTAGTAGCCGATCCCCACCCCGAGGCCGATCGCCACCAGCAGGTAGAGCCCCATGGAGGCGAGCTCGAGGCGGCGCATGTTCGCCCGTGACAAGATCGCGGGCGGGGTACCGAGGGGTCGCTTGGGTTTCGCCATCGCCGCCAGAGTACGCGCCACCCCGCGGCGTGGCACGAGCCACCGGCTGGCGATCCAGGGGAGGTCGGTCACCACGGCGTTGGATCCCACCTACCGCTACCCGGCGATCTCCAGGGCGTTGAAGAAGTAGCCGATCTCGAACGCCGCGGTCTCTGGCGCGTCCGAGCCATGCACCGCGTTGTTCTGGATGGAGGTGGCGAACCGCTTGCGCAGGGTCCCCTCCGCCGCCTGGGCCGGGTTGGTGGCGCCCATGAGCTCGCGGTTCTTGGCGATGACCTCTTGCCCTTCGAGGACCATCACCACGATCGGCCCCTCGCACATGAAGGCGGTGAGCTCGCCGAAGAAGGGGCGCTGGCGGTGGACCGCGTAAAACCCCTCCGCCTCCCGCTGGCTGAGGTGGACCATCTTCATCGCCACGATGCGGATAAGGTTCTTCTCGAAGGTGGCGATGATCTCGCCCAGGTGGCCAGCACGAACCGCGTCCGGCTTGATGATGGAGAGGGTGCGTTGCATGGGAGGCTCGCTGCGTGCGCAAAAAGATGGGAGGTGGTGCGGGGCGGGCCCCGCGCACGGAGGGAAGGGGCTTCGTAGTTGGCCGGCATTGGAGCGGGGGAGGGGCCGTAACGCCTCCCCCGCTCCTTCTGCTCGCCTGTTGGGTCGAGGGTACCCCTGGGGCCTAGCGGGCGACGAGGGGCACGATCACCAGGCTGATGATGCTCATCAGCTTGATGAGGATGTTCATGGCCGGCCCGGAGGTGTCCTTGAAGGGGTCGCCGACCGTGTCACCGACCACCGCGGCCTTGTGGGCATCGCCACCCTTCGCCTCGCCGGCGAGCTCGCCCTTCTCGATCCCCTTCTTGGCGTTGTCCCAGGCGCCGCCCGCGTTGGCCATGAACAGCGCCATCAACACGCCGGCGAGGGTCGCACCGGCGAGCATGCCGCCAAGGGCGACCGGCCCGAGGATCAGCCCCACCACGATCGGCGCGAGGACCGCCAAGACACCGGGGGCGATCATCTCCTTCAGTGCCCCTTGGGTGGCGATGGCGACGCAGCGGCCGGAGTCCGGCTTCACCCCCTTCTTGCCTTCGAGGAGGCCGGGGATGGAGCGGAACTGGCGGCGGATCTCATCCACCATCGCGCCCGCCGCCTTGCCCACGGAGGTCATGGTCATGGCGCCCACAAGGAAGGGGATGATGCCGCCGAGGAAGACGCCGATGATCGCCTTCGGGTCGGTGATCTCGATCTGGAAGTTGGGAAGGAACACCGCGACCGCCAGGTTGTAAGCGGAGAAGAGGGCCAGGGCGGTGAGTGCCGCGGAGCCGATCGCGAACCCCTTGCCGATGGCGGCGGTGGTGTTGCCGAGGGCGTCGAGGCCGTCGGTGATGTCCCGCACCTCGTTGCCGAGCTCGGCCATCTCCGCGATGCCGCCGGCGTTGTCCGCCACCGGGCCGTAGGCGTCCACCGACATGGTGATGCCGACCGTGGCGAGCATCCCGACCGCGGCGATGGCGATGCCGTAGAGGCCGGCGTACTGGTTGGCGACGAAGATGATGATGCAGATCGCGACCAGCGGCAGAGCGGTGGACTCCATGCCCACCGCCAGACCGTAGATCATCACAGTCGCCGGGCCGGTCTTCGCGGCGGTGGCGATCTTCCGCACCGGCGGCTTCCACGAGCCGGTGTAGTACTCGGTGATCAGGCCGATGGAGATGCCGCCGACGGTGCCCGCGACCACCGCCCAGAAGATCCCCAGGGAGAGGTGCATGGCGCCGATGGCAAAGTAGGCAACGACCAGGAAGAGGCCGGCGGCAATGAAGGTGCCGTTACGCAGGGCGCCGGCCGGATCCATGTCCTTCAGGATGCGCATGGCAAAGATGCCGACGAGGGAGCAGATCAGCCCCAGGGCGGCGAGGTTGAGGGGCAAGGCCATGAGGCCAATGCGCGTCCCTTCACCCACCAGGGTGGTGTAGGCCGTGCCGGCGAGGGTGGCACCAATGGCGATCGTGGCGACCATCGAGCCGACATACGACTCGAAGATGTCGGCGCCGAGGCCGGCGACGTCGCCGACGTTGTCACCGACGTTGTCGGCGATGACCCCCGGGTTGCGCGGGTCGTCCTCCGGGATTCCCGCCTCTATCTTGCCCACCAGGTCGGCGCCGACATCCGCCGCCTTGGTGTAGATGCCGCCGCCGACGCGGGCAAACAGGGCGATGGACGAGGCCCCCATGCCAAAGCCGTTGAGAATGGCGGCGGTCTCCGGCTTGCCAAACATGTAGAAGAAGGCGCCCAGGCCGAGCAGGCCGAGGCTCGCCACACACAGCCCCATCACCGAGCCACCGTTGAACGCCATGAGGAGGGCCGCCCCCTGGCCAGAATCCTTGGCGGCGGCGGTGGTGCGGGTGTTGGCGCGGGTCGCGGCCATCATCCCGCAGTAGCCGGCGATGATGGAGCAGATGCCGCCGCCGACGTAGGCGATGGCGGTGTTCCAGTTGATGAAGAAGCCAAGGAGGACGCAGACCAGCGCCACGAAAACGCCGATGTACTTGTACTCGGTGAGGAGGAAGGAGACGGCACCTTCGTGAATCGCGTCGGAGATGGCGACCATCTCCTTGGTTCCGGGAGACGCCTTGACGATCGTCTGGTAAATCACGAAGGCGACCAGCAGACCGACGACGCCGATCGCGGGGACAAACTGAATCAACGAATCCATGTTCATGCGCGTACTCCTCCCGCCAAGTCACGCCGAGGCGTGCGTGAGTAAAACCAAGATCCGGACCCTGAGCTACGCCAGGAGGTGGGCAGCGAGTCACCCCCGGATCACGACGACAAACGCGACATTGTACGTTTTTACCGAGGCCCTTTCAATCCGTCGGCGGTGGGTCGTGGCGGGCGAGGGCAACCATCGCCGGGTGGAGGTGCGGATTGGCGGCGATGAGATCCCCGTGGTGGATCGAGTACCGGCCGCCGTCGAGGGCGGAAAACCGCGCCCCCGCCTCGCGGGCAATGCAGGTGGCTGCGGCGAGGTCCCACGGCTTGAGGTTCTCCTCCCAGAAGCCGTCGAAGCGGCCGCACGCGACATAGCACAGATCGAGCGCCGCCGAGCCATCGCGCCGCACCCCCTGGGTCGCGCGGACGAAGCGGGCGAAGCGCACAAACGGCGCCTCGCCGCGGGAGGTGATGTCGTACGGGAAGCCGGTGACCAGGAGGGCCTGGCGTAGCTCGGCGGTGGCGCTCACCGCCAGGCGCCGGCGAACGGAGGCGTGTTCCAGATAGGCGCCGCCGCCGGCGGTGGCGGTGAACCGCTCGCCGAGGGCCGGCGCCTCCACCACCCCGGCCACCACCCTCCCCGCCACCTCGACGCCGATCGCGCAGCAGTAGAAGGGATAGCCGTGGGCGAAGTTGGTGGTCCCATCGAGCGGGTCGATAATCCAGCGCGGCCGATCCGCGACCGCCGCCCCCTGCGCGCCGCCCTCCTCGGCGAGGATCGCATGGTCCGGAAAGCGCGCCCGGATTCCCGCCACCACCCGCGCCTCCGCGGCCCGATCCGCGTCGGTCACCAGGTCGATGGCGTTTTGCTTGGTGGCGACCGTGAAGCCGCGGCGCTGGTAATCGAGGAGGAGCGTGGACGCCTCCCGCGCCAGGGTGACCGCCACCGCCAGGTATTGTTGCCACTCGTCCGCCATGGGGTGCTCCTCGTTCTTTGCCTGGT
>MNYW01000042.1 GCA_001873295.1 Nitrospirae bacterium CG2_30_70_394
ACCAGCACGGCCTCGACTACGTGGTGAATTCGATCATCAGCATGTGTCCGACGCACGCGATCGAGCTGAAGGGGACGCGCGACATCGAGATCCATAACCACGACTGCGTGCGGTGCATGCACTGCATCAATGCGATGACCGAGGCGCTGTCGCCGGGCAAGGACCGCGGGGTCTCTTTGCTGATGGGCGGCAAGGGCCACCTGAAGGTGGGCAACATGCTCGGCTCGATGATGGTGCCGTTCATGAAGCTGGAAACGGATGAGGACATCGCCAAGCTCATGGAGCTCACCGACCGAGTGATCGACTGGTGGGCGGAGAATGGCCTCGACCACGAGCGGCTCGGCGAGTGCATCGAGCGCCACGGGATCCAGACCTTCCTCGATGCCGCCGGCTTGGAGGCGATCCCGGAGATGGTCGACTACCCGCGTGACAACCCGTTCTTCAAGGCCGCGTACTGAGGCCGGCTCTCGCCTCGCCCGCAGGCTAGAAACGCCCCCCGGGAGCGAACTCTCGGGGGGCGTTTGGTTGTTTCCGCCGCCGTTGGCCTACGCGGCGCGGCGCGTCGCGGCTACGAAGTCGACGAAGCGCGCCGCCCAGTCCGGGGTGGCGCCGGTGTGCAGGTGGGCGTAGTTGGCGACGGTGTGGCCGACCACGATGCCATCACCGCTGCCATCGAGGCCGTGGCCGCGTTCGACGCGAAAGGCCAGGTCGCCCCCCCCCTCGTACCCGACCACTCGCGAATGGTGAAACTCGTGGGCGCGCACCTCCACCCCGCCGCCCCACGGGTGTAGGGCGGTGGGGGTGAGCCGGCAGTAGCCGCCCGCCTGCGGCCGGTCGGTCATCTCCACCGCGCACGGCAGCAGGCCGACCATCGGGTGGCGCTTGCCGTGCCAGGTGAGGGCGCGGCTGAGATACATGAGGCCGCCGCACTCGGCGTAGATGGCCATGCCGTCGCGGCCGCGGCGCTCGATCTCGCCGCGCAGCGCCACGTTCGCAGCCAGGCGGGCGGCGTGAAACTCGGGGAAGCCGCCGCCGAGGTAGAGGCCGTCCACGTCGGGCAGGTGGTCGTCCGTCAGCGGGCTGAAAAAGACGAGCTCGGCGCCCGCTTGGCGGAGGGCGGCGAGGTTCTCCGGGTAATAGAAGGTGAAGGCTCCATCCTGGGCGACCCCGAGCAAGACGCGCGGCGCGGGGATCGGCGGGATGGGGGCGGCCGGTTGAAGGTCGAGGTCGGGGGCGGTGGCGGCGATCTCCCGGATGCGGTCGAGATCGAGGTCGTCACGGGCGGCGGCCCCAAGGCGCGCCACCACCGCTTGGCACTGGCTCGCCTCGGCCACCGGGGTGATCCCGAGGTGGCGCTGCCGGACCTCGCCGTCCGCGAGGTGGGGCAGGGCGCCGAGGATGGGCAGGCCGACGTACCGGTCGATCGCCGCGATGAGCTTTGCCTGGTGGCGCGCGCTTCCCACCTGGTTGAGGACGACGCCGCCGAGGGTGGGGCGGGGCGGGAAGTCGCGCAGGCCGAGCAGCAGGGGCGCGATCCCGCGGGTCATCCCCTGGCAGTTCACCACCAGCAAAACCGGCGCGGCGAGGCGGCAGGCGAGCGCCGCGGTGGTGTCGCTGCCCTCCACGTCGACCCCGTCGTGGAGGCCGATGTTGCCTTCGATGAGCGCCAGTGCCGCCCCGGCCGCGGGCGCGGCGAAGGCGGGGAGGATGGCGTCGTTGCCGTGGAAGAAGAAGTCGAGGGTGTGGCACGGCCGGCCCGCGGCCAGGGTGAGCCACATGGGGTCGATGAAGTCGGGCCCCTTCTTGTACGGCTGGACTGCCACCCCGGCGCCGGTGAAGGCGGCGGCGAGGGCGATGGCGAGGGTGGTCTTGCCCGAGGAGCGGTGCGCGCCGGCGACCACCAGCCGATCGAGGGTGAGGCTCACCGCGCTGCCCCGGCAGCGTCGTCGAGGGCTCGCGCCACCAGGGCCCGCGCCTCCTCGATGCGTCCCGCCGCTACCAGGTCGGGGAGGGGGCCGTCGAGGAGGGAGGTGAAGAGGCGGTGGCGCTCCGCCTGGGAGCCGAGGCGCGCCTTCGCCTCGCCACGGAAGCTGCCCAGGAGCCGGGCGAGGTCTCCGACCCGCGGCGGCAGGGCGTCCGCGACGATGCGGCGCAGTCTACCGGCCAGGGCCGGGCTGGTGCCGTTGGTGGAGATGGCGACGAGGATCGGCTCGGCGCGCACCACCGAGGGGACGTAGAAGGTGCACGCCGGGGGGCGATCGACGGCGTTGAGGAAGATGCGGCGCTGGTCGCACTCCGCGGCGAGCCACCGGTCTACCGCCTCGACGCCGCTGGCGCCGACCACCAGCCAGACGCCGTCGAGGTGGTGTGCGGCCACCTCTTCACGCCGCACCGCGACCTCGCCGCGGCGACCACGCTCGGCGAGCTCCGGACCCACCTCGGGGGCGACCACCGTGACCCGCGCCCCCGCCTCCAAAAGCGCGCTGACCTTGCTCGCCGCGATCGTCCCCGCGCCGACGACGAGTACCAGACGACCCTGGAGACGGAGCATCGCGGGGTAGAGGCTGGCCATGGGTTAGGCGCCGGCGGCGAGGGGGAGGGTGGCGGGGGTGAAGATGGCCTGGCGCGTCCCGCGGCGGTGAAACTCCGCCACCAGGTCGTGGTACAGCCCCGGCTTGTCGTGGCACCACGCCTCGGAGAGGAGCAGGTTAGGCGGCGCGTCGCCGGCCAGTCGTTGCAGCGCCACGGTCGCGGGGGTTCGTTCGAGAAAGTCCGCTACCCACGAGATGTAGGTGGCGCGGTCGGGCAAATGGATGTGCCCCGCCTGGTACGGACCGGCGAGGTCGGTGCCGCGGACGATGTGGAGGTTGTGGAGCTTGAGGCTGTGGTACGGAAAACGGGCGAGCGCCGCGGCGGTCTCCCTGACCTCCTGTCGCCCCTCCCCGGGAAGGCCAAGGATGGCGTGCAGGCAGAGGTCGAAGCGGTGCCCGGCGGCGAGATCCAGCGCCGCAACGCTCTCGGTCCAGGTGTGGCCGCGGCGGATACGGCGCAGGGAGGCGTCGAGGGTAGTTTGGATGCCGAGCTCCAGGGTGACGTGAGTCTCCGCGGCGAGGGTGTCGAGGAGCTCCACGATCCCGCGATCGACGCAATCGGGGCGGGTGCCGACGGCGATCCCGACCACGTCCGGTTCCCCCTGGAAGAGTCGGTAGAGGCGGTCGAGTTTGGAAAGGGGGGCGTAGGTGTTGGAAAACGCCTGAAAATAGAGGATGTACTCACTCTTGCCGTAGCGCCGGGTGAGGTAGCGACGGCCGGCGGCGATTTGGGTTGCCAGGTCGCGACGGTTGCCGCGCGACCCTGCGGAAAACGCGGCGTTGTTGCAAAAGGCGCAGCCGCCGGTGCCCTTGGTGCCGTCCAGGTTCGGGCAGGTGAAGCCGGCGTCGACGCACAGCTTGCGTACCGGCCCCCCGAACCGCTCTCGGAGGTAATGAGAATAGGGAAAAAAGGGTAGAGCGGGGTCGCGGAACATGGCGAGGAACGGCGCGCAAAAGTATGGCGCGCATCTTGCAATACCCTCACAATGTGCGCGACCCCTAGGCGTTAGGAAAACCGATGCAGTTTACCCGAGCCACTGAATATGCTGCCCTTGGGGTGCTCCACCTGGCGACCCTCGAGCCAGGGGTGGTGTTGAGCACCGAAGAAATCGCGCGCCAGCGCCGAGTGCCGGCGAAGTTCCTGGCCGGTGTCACCCGCGACCTGGTGCGTGCCGGCATCGTAACCGCCCATCGCGGCCGTAACGGCGGCGTCTCCCTGGCCCTGCCGCCGGCCGAGATCACCCTGCGCGACGTCTACGAGGCGGTGGAGGGGGAGATGCATGTGGCCGATTGCATGCGACCCCAGTCGCGCTGCCAGCGGCTCGGCGAGTGCGCCCTCACCGAGGTGTGGCGCCACGTTCAGGATCGCGTCTTGGAAGAGCTGGCGATGGTGACCTTCGCGAGCCTGGTGGCGATCGAAAAGGAGCGGTGTGACGAACGGTGCAAAGAGCCGCTCGACAGCGTGGATGCGGGGCGGTATGCCCCATGACCGATATGGGCAAAGTGGAACTTTACCCCGTTTTCCTCGTCGAATGGGGAGGCTGTGGCGGTCCGCTGAAACCAGCTTCCGAGGGGCAATGGGGTCTTGCCAACGAGATCGCTTTGCGGCATTCTCCCGGCCCGACGTCGCGAGGCAGGTGTGGGAGTTGGGGCATCTGCCGCCGCGCTGTTGGATGTGCTCCCAAGTTTGGTCCTAACGCGGTTTCGGTACGCAATCGTATTTGGAAGGGATAAGCGATGAAGTTCGGTATTTTGGTCCTCGAAGGGCCCTACAACCACGAAGCCTCGGACACCGCCTATAAGTTTACGGAGGCGGCGCTCGAAGCGGGTCATCAGATCCAGGGAATCTTTTTTTATAACGACGGTGTTAATAACGTGACTAAGTTGATGGAGCCGCCAATCGATGACCGCAACATCGCGATGCGGTGGGCGAAGCTTGCCGAGAAACACAGTCTCGACCTGATCGTGTGCATTGCGGCTGGAAAGCGCCGTGGCATTACGCCTGACCTGATAATTCCCCACGTTCGTATCGATGGCCTGGGGCAGTTGAACGAGATCTGCGTCGAGGCTGACCGTATGGTTACCTTTGGAGATTGATTCAATGGTGAGAGATCGAAAAACCAAGATCATGTTTCTCTGCCGGCAGGCGCCCTACGGCACGATTTACGCCTATGAAGGACTAGAGGTGATGCTGATTTTCGGCGCCTTTGAAGAAGACTACACAGCGGTGTTTGTCGACGATGGCGTGCTTGATCTGAAGAAGGACAAGGATGCGAGCGGTATCGAAATGAAGGAGTTTTCCACCACCTACCGGGTGATGGAAGACTACGGAATCGAGAAGGTCTACGTCGATGGTGAGTCCATGAAAGAGCGAGGACTCACGCCGGAAGATTTCATGATTCCGGTGGAAGTTGTGGACCGAAATGCGATCGCCAAAGCGATGGCGGAGCAGGATATCGTCATTCCTTTCTGATTGATCGCCTTAGGAGGCTGAGCCTTGCTGCACACAGTCAACAAGTCACCATTCGATCGTAGTGCCTTCGCGAGCTGTCTTGCGACCGCGCAGGCGGATGACCACATCCTTCTCATCGAGGATGGTGTGGTTGCGGTCATGGCGGGGAGTAAGTTCGAGCCGGCGGTCAAGAACGCCCTCGGCAAGTACAAGATTCACGCCCT
>MNYW01000011.1 GCA_001873295.1 Nitrospirae bacterium CG2_30_70_394
GCTCCGGGGTGGGGGCGGGCTCCGGGGTGGGGGTCGCGCCGGGCGGCGCGGTCGCCGCGGCGGGCGGCGCGTGGCCCCCCTTCAACCACTCACCCATGCGGTGCACCCGCCCGGCCGTGGTCGCCGACACGCGGCGGGTCTCGGCCCGCGCCCGGTCGTCGTCGAGGGTCTGGGTGACCTCGGCGCCGGGGAAGTCGTGGCGCAGGCGATCGGCAGCCGCCCGCGCCGCCGCTGGATCGCCAAGGCCGTCCTCCGCCAGGCAGAGGCCGTGGAGGAGGTCGGGAACCACCGCCGTCTCGCCGTACTGGGTGAGGCCGCGGATAAAGCGCCGCTTCGCCGCCTCGTAGTTGTCCCGGCCGAGGTAGAAGTGGCCCACGTACAGCTCGCGCCGGGCGAGGTAGTCGTTGCACGCCACCACCTTTTCGCGCGCCGCCGGTTGCAGGTCGCTCTCCGGGTAGCGACTGATCAGGGCCATGAACTGGGAGCGCGCCTGGCGGGTGAGCCCCTGGTCGCGGTCGACCGTGTCGATCCGCCGGTAGTAGCACATGCCGAGCTGGTAGTTCAGGTAGTCCGCGATCGCGTCGCCCGAGTGGATGGCGAGGAGCTTGGTGTACGCCTCCGCCGCCTCCTCGAACTTGCCATCCTTGTACAAGGCGTCGGCGATCCCCACCTCGGCGAGGAGCTCCAGGCGCACCGGCGTGTCGGCGTCGCGGACGCTCTCGAACAGGCGCTGCGCCTCGCCGTAGTGGCCCTTTTGCGCCTCGGCTACCGCTTGGCGGTACGCCTCCTGCGGCGGCAGGGTGGGCTGCTTGGAGGCGCAGCCGGCGGCGATGGCCGCGGCGAGGAGGAGGATCGCCCCGCACCGGGGGCGGGGAGGGAGGTGGGCCATGGGTGGAGTTTCCCATGAAGGCCGCGGAGCTGTCGACGCGGCCCGGGTCGATCGGAGGCAGGTCACCGCAGACTACGGTAGCGTTTTCCCATGGCTCGCCTCTTTGTCGCGGTCGACCTGCCGGAACCGGTGCGCGGGGTGCTCACCCCCTTGGCCGCCGGCCTCCCCGGTGCCCACTGGGTGGAGGCGGACCAGCTCCACCTCACGGTGCGCTTCATCGGCGAGGTGGACGGCGCCCTCTTCCGCGCCATCGTCGCCGCCCTCGGGCGAGTCGGCGGCGCCCCCTTCGACCTGGTCCTCGACTCCCTCGGCCACTTCCCGCCGCGCGGCGCACCGCGCCTCCTGTGGGCCGGCGTCGGGCGAAGCGATGGGCTGGTGAGCCTGCGGCGCCGGGTGGAGTCCGCCCTCGCCGCCCTGGGGATCGACCGCGACGGGCGCAAGTTTGCCCCCCACATCACCCTCGCCCGCCTCCAAGAGACCCCCCCGGCCCGCCTTGGCCGCTACCTGGAGGACCACCCCCTCTTCCGTACCCCGCCGTTCACCGTCGACCGCTTCCGCCTCTACTCCTCCCTCCTCGGCCGGCGCGGCGCGGTGCACCGCCTGGAGGCGGAGTATCCCTTCGCCCCAGCCTGAGCGACCCGGCAACAAGGGTTGGGCGCGCCCTTTGCGCGCGCCGGCGAGGCGGCGGGCGGCGCAGCGGATCGGGGGGTACGCGGATCGGCTCCGGATCGTGACCCTCTCTTCGTGGCGGCCCGAGGTCGCGCGACGCACCCCTTTCCGTCCGCTCGCGCCCGCCACTTTTCGCCACGAGGGATGGACAACCGTTTTGTCGATCGCGCCTTCAATGGACGCGCATGGGCGCGAATCCGGAACGGGAAGGGCGCGGCCCGCGCTGGCGCTCCCCGGTACCTTGCAGGTCGTTGCACCGGGCGGCCCGCGGTGACCTCGAGCTCCTTTGCGGTGCAACCCTGCGCCTTCCTTGGCGTCGAGTTACGGCGCTCTCGCACCGCCATTTCCCATGGCTTGACCCCACGGGCCGGCCCGCAACCCAACCGCCTGGTGCCCATCTCTGCCACCCGGCGGCCGACCGACGCCTCGCCCCCACCCCGCGCGCCGTGGCTCCGGCGCCACCACCTTCACGGTCAGCCGCTGGCTGCCCCACGCCAAGGCCTGGCAACGCGGCGGGAAGAAATCGACCCGGTCCGCCAGCCTCCCGCCGCTGGCCGGGGCGGACCGCTACCGGCCCGCGGTGGGTCGCCCCCGCCAGGGGCGCCGCGCGCGGTGGGGCGGGGTAGTTCGTACAGAGAGGTCGCCGCGGCAGGAGGGGACCGTCGCTGGGCCGCGGCCACCCTGGCGCCGGGGCGGCCCAACCCGGGGCGGCCCAACCCGGGGCTCGATGGGCCAGCACAATGGCGGCGGGCGGATCGCCGGCCGCGCGACCGCGGGCTCGCCTAGTACCCGGCCCGCTCCGCAGAATGGTTCTCGGTCGTGGACCACCTCGACGCCACCGGCCGCGGCGGGCAGAATCTGAAGCAGGCTGCACCGCCGGGATCAACCCCGGCCACGAGGTGGGAACTGGCCACCCAACACCCAACCAAGGAGTCCGTCATGAACACCCCATTCGCCATCCTCACCGCCGCGCTTGCCGCCCTGGCCCTCACCGGTTGCCCCGCCAGCATGTCCGGCGGGGCCTATTCCCGCGACCAGGCGCGCCAGGTCCAGCAGGTGGAGATGGGCCAGGTAGAGAGCGTGCGTGAGGTGCAGATCGAGGGGACCAAGACGCCGGTGGGCACGGTGGCGGGCGCGGTGATCGGCGGCCTCGCCGGCTCCACCGTCGGCGGTGGCCGCGGCAAGGCCCTCGGTGCCGCCGTCGGCGCGGTGGCGGGCGGTGCCGCCGGGACGGTGGCCGAGGAGGGGCTCACCCGGCAGAAGGGGCTGGAGATCACCGTCAAGCTCGACAACGGCCGCACCCTCGCGGTCACCCAGGCGGCCGACGAGCAGTTTGGTACCGGCGACCGGGTGCGGGTGGTGACCGGCGGCGGCGTGACCCGCGTCTCCCACTAAAGGTCTGCCGCTCCCGCGGTCACCGCCGCGCCCGATCGTTGGCGCTCCCCGGCGGTGGCCGCGCGAGCGGGCGGGGCGGCGCGCACCGCTTCGCAGTGCTGGCCCACCCCCCCAGGGCGCTCCTGAACCACCCAGACCACCCGCGCCGGGACACGGTCCGCCCGGCGGATTGCGCCGCGGGGCGGGGCGCTTCGCGACCCCCGCGGCGCTGGATCCGCGCTCGGCAAGTACCACACCAGCCGACCGGGACCGCTGCTGCCGCGCCGCGATCGCCCACCGCAGGGTAGATCGTCCCACCCTCAAGGCCCGCCCGGAGGCCACCCTGCTCGCCGCGGTCCGCCGGGCGGGGATCGGCGCGGTAAGCGAGCGTGACTTCCGGGAGGCGACCTCCGGGGGAGTCAGGGGCGGGCGGTCTAGGAGACTGCCGGACTTTGTCGATCGTGGGCCGAGAAGCAGCGGGCTCGAGCCCGGAGGGGGAGCGTTCGTCGAGCTACGTGGGGCGATGAAACGAAGAACGGGGCGATCCGGGGCCCCCGATTCGAGCCTGTCCGCTTCTTCGTAGTAGATCGGGACAAAGTCCGACAGACTCCTATAGTGGCGCGATGGTCCTCGCCCTCCTCTTTCTCGCCTCCGTCGCCGCCGTGGGGGTGGCGCCGTGGCTCGGGGCGACGCCGCTGACGGGGGCGGCGTGGGCAAGCTGGTGGGCCCAGGCCACGGGCCAGACCCCGGCGGACCCGGCGGCGGCGGCGATCCTCGCCTTGCGGTTGCCGCGCGTCGGCCTTGGCTGGGTGGCGGGCGGCGGTTTGGCGATCGCCGGGGCGGCGCTCCAGGGGCTCTTCCGCAACCCCCTGGCAACCCCCTACACCACCGGGGTGGCGGCCGCCGCCGCCCTGGGGACGACCGCCACCCTCCTCCTCGGCCTGCCCCTGCCACCCGCCGGCGGCCTGCTCCTCGCCCTCGGCGAGTCGGCCCTGTTGGCGGTGGCGGCGGCACGCACCGGCGGTCGCTCCACCGACACCCTGCTCCTCGCCGGGGTGACCCTGAACCTCCTCGCCGGGGCGGTGATCCTCTTCTGTCGCGCCCTCGC
Source organism: Nitrospirae bacterium CG2_30_70_394 (assembly GCA_001873295.1). Lineage (GTDB taxonomy): Bacteria > CG2-30-53-67 > CG2-30-53-67 > CG2-30-70-394 > CG2-30-70-394 > CG2-30-70-394. The sequence continues at coordinate 4,041 of MNYW01000011.1, forward strand.
GCCCGAGCCGCTGGCCCTCGCCCACCTCGACCGCTGGCTGATGGGCGGGGTGGAGGTGGTGGGGTTCGGCGAGTGGCTTGGCCTCCTGCCCCTCTGGGGGGCGGGGGTGGTGGCGCTGCTCCTCCTCGCGCCCGCCCTCGACCAGCTCGCCCTCGGCCCGGAGGTGGCGGCCAGCCGCGGGGTGGCGGTGGCCCCGGCCACCGCCGCGGTCCTGGCGGCGGCGGCGGCGATCACCGCGGCGGTGGTGGCGGTGGCGGGCCCGATCGCCTTCGTCGGCCTGGTGGTGCCGCACGCCATCCGCCCGTTCGCCGGCGGCGGCCACCGGCGGCTGCTCGCCGGCTCGCTCCTCGCCGGCGGCTGCTTTCTCGTCTTGTGTGACAGCGGCGTGCGCCTCCTCGCCCGCGGCCGCCTCGGCGGCGAGCTGCCGGTGGGGGCGGTGACCGCCCTCCTCGGCGCCCCCCTCTTCCTCCTGCTCCTCGCCCGCAACGCGGGCGGGAGGCGCGTGGCGTAGGGAGACCGCCGGCGCCCTCCGACTCGGAGTCGGGCGGACTGGGTCGAGGGTGACGAGAAACCGCGGGCGCGAGCCTGGAGGGGGAGCCATCCGGGGAACTCGCCGGGGCGGGGCGACGAACCGCCAACGCCGATCCGCACTGCAGCCTCCGCCGCGGCGAGGAGGAGAGCGCCGAGAGGGCCAATCCGGCCCCGCTCCGCGGCTCGCTCCGCGCGACTCCGCCGCCGGGCGCAACCCAGGGAGAGAGGCGCCGCAGGGGATCGTCGCGCCGCCAAGGAGCTGACCCCCGCCCCCCCAACCGCCGCTCCTGCCACCGCCGGCGCGGCCTCCGCCGCGGCGAGGAGGAGAGCGCCGAGAGGGCCAATCCGGCCCCGCTCCGCGGCTCGCTCCGCGCGACTCCGCCGCCGATCGCAACCCAGGGAGAGAGGCGCCGCAGGGGATCGTCGCGCCGCCAAGGAGCTGACCCCCGCCCCCCCAACCGCCGCTCCTGCCACCGCCGGCGCGGGTGGGGAGAGGGGGCGATGGTGGTGGGGCTGGGAAGGGGGAGATCGCGCCGCCCGAATGGCGGATAATCCGCCGCCATGCTGCGTCTGCTCTTCACCTTTGGGAGGATGATCAAGTTCTCCCACACGATCTTCGCCCTCCCCTTCGCCCTGATGGGGGGGTGGCTCGCCGCGGCCGGGCCACCGCCGGCGCGGGTGGTGGGGTGGATCGTGGTGGCGATGGTCGGGGCGCGCTCCGCCGCCATGGGGATGAACCGCCTCGCCGACCGCGCCCTCGACGCCCGCAACCCGCGCACCCGCAACCGCGAGCTGGTCACCGGCCAGATCTCGCCGGCCGCGACCCGGGCGCTGATCGTGGCCGCGATCGCCCTGTTTGAGCTCGCCTCCTGGCGCCTCAACCGCCTGTGCCTCGCCCTCTCGCCGGTCGCCCTCGCGGTCCTCCTCGGCTACTCGTACACCAAGCGGTTCACCAGCCTCGCCCACGCGGTCCTCGGCCTCGCCTTGGGGCTGGCGCCACTGGGGGCGTGGATCGCCACCACCGGCACCGTGGAGCCGCGCATCCTGCCGCTGTCGCTCGGGGTGCTCCTCTGGGTCACCGGCTTCGACACCATCTACGCCCTCCAAGACATCGCCTTCGACCGCGCCGCCGGGCTGCACTCGCTCCCCGCCCGGTTCGGCGTCACCCCGGCCCTGTGGATCGCCCGCGCCTGCCACGCCGGGGCCTTTGTCTGCTTTGCCACGGTCGAGCGCCTCTTTCACCTCGGCGCGCTCTACGACCTCGGCCTGTTGGTGGCCGGCTCCCTGATGGTCTATGAGCACACCCTCGTACGCGGCGGCCGCCTGGTGCGGATCGAGCGCGCCTTCTTCACCCTCAATGGCTACATCAGTGTCTCGCTCTTTGGTTTTACGCTCCTCGATCTGGCTCGTTAGCCTGCTCCTCTGGGGGGGGGCCGCGGCGCCCGGGTGGGCGGCGGGCGAGGGCGACCGCCTCTTCGCCGCCGGCGATTACGCCGCCGCCCTGGCCGCCTACGCGCAGGAGGTGGCCGCCAACCCGCAGGCGGCGGATCGCCCCACCACCCTCTTGCAGATGGCGCGTTGCCACCTGCGCCTGCACCGGCCGTGGCTGGCGGAGGTGCGCCTCCGGAGGCTGCTCAACGAGGATCTCGAAACCGACGCGGCCGCCACCGCCGCCACCCTCCTCGACCAGTTGTTGGTCGAACAGCGGCGGTGGGAGGAGGCGCTCCAGATCGCCGACACCCTCCTCGGCCACCAGCCGGTGCGGGCGCGGCCACGGCTCCTGGCGATGCGCACCCACGCCCTCATCGCCCTCGACCGCCACGAGGAGGCGGCGCGCGCCTTCGCCACCCTGTACCGCACCCTCCCCGCCGACCAGCGGCCGGCGGTGGAGGAGGTGGCCCAGCGGTGGCTCGCCGCCCGCCCCGACTCCTTCCTGCGCTCGGTGATCGGCGCGTTCGACGCCTCGTTTCCCGCGGACTACGCCCTGTTGATGCTCATCGAGCGGCTCCGCGACGGCGACCCGAATCTCGCCCGCCGCCTCACCAACCAGTTTCTCGCCACCTTCCCCGGCCACCCGCGCGCCGCCGCCCTGCGGCCGCCACCCCCCCCGCCGGTGGCCGCGCCGGTCGTGGCCGCCGCGCCGGTGGCGGTGGTCCCGCCGCCGGCGGTCGTCCGCAGCTACGACGCGGGGCGGATCGACCTGCTCGCGCCCACCACGGGTCCCCTCGCCGCGATCGGCAACGCCCTCTTCCAGGGCGCCACCCTGGCCGTGGAGGCGTACAACGCGCAGCGCCAGCCCCCCCCGGGTAGCCCGCCGGTCACCCTCACCCTGCACGACACAGGCGACGAGGCGGTTCAGGCCGAGGCCACTCTGCGCAACCTCCTTGGCCGCGACCCCCTGCCGGTGGCGGTGATCGGCCCCGCCACCAGCCCCGCGTGTCGCCGCCTCGCGCCCTTGGCCGCGGCGGTCGGCCTGCCCCTCATCACCCCCTCCGCCGCCGCCCCCGACCTGCCCCTTGACTACCCCTACCTCTTCCGGGTCGGGATGAGCGACGAGGCCCAAGTGGCGCGCCTCGTCGACCACGCGGTACGCGCGCGCGGCGCGCGGCGGCTCGCCTGCCTCTACCCGAACAACGCCTACGGCAACCACTTCCGCGACCTGTTCGTGGAGCAGGCGCGCTGCCTCGGCCTGGGGCTGGTGGCGCAGGCCAACTACCCCCCCGGGGCGGTGGACTTCGGCGGCCCGATCCGCTCCCTCCTCGCCCAGGAAGAGGCGGCGAACGCACGCCTGGTGGCGGAACGCCCCTTCGTCGCCGCGCCGCCCGACCCCGTTGCGCCCCTCCCGTGGCCCGCCGAGAGCGCCGGTCTGCCCGCGCCCCCTCCCCGCCCCAACCGGCCACGGCAGATCTCAGGAATCGACGCGGTCTTCCTCCCCGGCCCCGCCGCGACCGTCGGCCTGGCGATGGCGCAGCTCAGCTACTACGGGGTGGAGGAGGCGGTATGGCTTGCCACCGAGGAGGCGGCGGCGCCAGAGCTGATCGAGCGCGGCGAGCGGTTCGCCCGCGCCGCGGTGATCGCCACCGGCTTCTCCCCGACGGCGAGCCAGGGCGCCGCCGCCTTCGCCACCACCTACCGGAGCCGCTACGGCCACGACCCGGACCGCCTCGCGTTTCAGGCGTACCAGGCGGTGCAAGTGGTCGTCGCCGGCCTCGCCCAAGGGGTGCGCTCGGGGCCCGACCTCGCCGCCTTCCTCGGCCACTCCCTGACCGTCGACGGCCTCACCGGCCCCCTCAGCGTGGAGCCGGGGGGGGAGATCGCCACCCCGCCCGTCCTCCTCACCGTCCGCATCCGCCGCCTCGTCGCCCTCCCCGACGACCTTTCCGAGATCACCACCTGGACCCCGCCCACCGGCTCGGAAACCGCCGGTGGCGCGCGGGCCACGGACGAGGCGACGCCACCCACCCCCGCGACCAACCCGGAAGGCATGGCGCCGGGCCGCTTCCAAGAGGACCGGTCGGAGATCCCGATCCCGTAGCGTCAAGTCGCTTGGGGTCAGATCTTTACTTTCTACTCCCGGCCCACCACCGGACTCGAACGCGCCACGTTGAAGTACAAAGTAAAGACCTGACCCCACGCCGATCCTGCGGAAGATGGCTTGTCGATCGCGCCGCGAATGAACGCGAAGGGGGTGAGCCGCCGGTGAATCGTTTGCGGCCGCTAGGCGCCGTCAAAGGGCTAGCCGAGCCGCCCCATCGCGCGGAACTTCGCGTAGCGCTGCTCCATCAGCTCGTCGCGGTCCAAGGGGGTTGGGGTCAGGCTTCGGGGTTGGGGTCAGGCTTCGTTTCTTTCACGAGAGCCCGCCCACCCACCGCCGGCGCGGGGCGCACACGAAGGCACGAAGGCACGAAGACACGAAGAGATGAAGGGGGGGAGGCGCTGGGGTGCACTCCGTGTGAAGCCGCCCATCCACCGCCGGCGCGGGGCGCACACGAAGGCACGAAGGCACGAAGAGACGGAGACACGAAGAGACGGA
>MNYW01000161.1 GCA_001873295.1 Nitrospirae bacterium CG2_30_70_394
GGCGCTGTGCCGCACCACTGGGCGGCGACGCCCGTCATGCCGGAGCCGCAGAAGCCGTCGAGCACGAGATCGCCCGGACGCGTGTAGTGCAGGATCGACGGGACGATCGCGAGGTGCGGAACTTTCGTATGGTAGCCGTGCGCCTTGTAGAGCGCGTCGGTCTTGCCGACGCTCGTGTCCACGGCGAAGGGCTCGCGCTCGTAGCGCTCCTTCGGGTCATAGGGCTTGCCGTAGACGCGCACGAAGTCCGCGAGGAAGGGGTTCGGGCACGCCGTGTAGTACGGCGGATCGGACAGTCTGAGGATGTCCTCATCGCTACCCTTGGGGAACCCAGGCGTCTTGCGAAACTCGGGATCGCTTAGCTTCTCGCGGAGCTTCTCGGTGAAGTACTTCCGTCGCTCCTCGTCGTTCGCGAAGGTCATCCCGAGGCATTCGACCTTGCTGTTCTCCTCGACCTGCTGCTCCGCGGACTTGTCGGTCATGCGCAGTTGACCAGATTCGCCGATGAAGAGGTCGCCGCTCTTGGTGCTGGATTTCCTCGCCACGCTTCGCCCCCCACTACTCGATCACCAGGCGCACCTTCGCGGCGTCCCGGCCCTTGGTCAGTTTCACGAGGTGACGCTCGAAGCGCTCGCGGAGATCGGCCACCGTGCAGGGCAGACCGCCGTCTGCGAGTGCCGCGCGCAGCTCGTCGGCGGTGACCACCACCTTCTGCAGACCGCTCAAGACCTCCTGAAGCGCCTTCACGAACGCCGGGCTGACCGGTTCCGGCAGGCTCTTCGACTTGATGAAGTCACGCAGCTCGCGCTTGCCCTTGGCGTCGGTGACCAGGTCGACGTTGCCGGCGACGGTCGGGTCATCGAGGTTGGTGAGCAGCGTCTCTGTCCAGGCCTGCACCAACCCGTCGAGAGCCTCGTCGAGATCGCGGAGCACTTGCCTGGAGCTTTGCGGTGCGCCCAGCTCCTCCGCGGGGCGGAAGCTGCAGTGGGGGCACATCGGATCGGCCCCGAGCTCGGGCTTGCCGAGCTGGAAGCAGGTTTTGAGGGCGAAGAGCCGATTCTCGAACTCCCGAAGCTGCTGAGTCGGCATCATCTCGATGCCCGCGAGCTTCTGCAGCTGCACCAGGCGTGGGTCCTTGGTCAGCGTGGCCTTCTTCTTGTCGTCGTTGGCGCCGAGACGAGCACGCTCGTGGGCCGCGAGGTAGGCGTCCTGGTACTTGGACTTCAGCTCGGCGAGGGTCTGTCCAAGGAACCGCTGGAAGCTCTGGTCCGCGCGGTGCTTCGGACTGTTGATCTTGGTGAGCAGCGCTGTGCGGCTCGTCCTGGCCTCCTCTTGCCAGGCGTGGGCGGCGTCAAGGAGAGCCTCGGCCTTGCCGAGATAGGACGTGAGCGGGCCCACCTGCTGGACGAGCTGTAGGAGGTCCTCGACCTCACGGGTCAAGTCGAGGGCTGACTTCTGACCCTTCACGGTAGAGGCATCGTGGGGGAAGTTCTTGAGCTTGCCGGCGGTGTTGAAGGGTTGCAGCGACTCGAGGAAGGTCTTGAGATCGCCCAACCTGGCCCGCCACTCCGTCTGCTCCTGCTCCGACAGCACCGGCTTGCCCCAGAAGACCAGCTCGACCACGCGCGCCTGCGCGGTGACGACCTTGCCGAGCAGCTCGCCGACACGCTGCTGGAGCTGAGCGACCGCCTCGTCACGGGTGGCGGGGTTGACGATGAGGCCCTTCGGAACGCCGAGCAGATCGCACAGCTCCTGAAGCGGGCCGAGCGGGAGGTCCTTCGGCCGTTCGACGTGCTTGAACTCACGGGCGTCACCGATGCTGAGCTTGGCGAACTGGTCGATGCTCGCCGCATCGAGCTTCTTGCCTGCGAGGCTCAACACGACGTCGCCGCTGTGCACCAGAGCCGCTGCCACCACCACCAGGAAGTCGGGCTCGAGGCGGAAGCGGGTCCAGTAGTCGACGCCTGCCTCCGGTTGCACCAGCTCGGCGCGGTTCAGAACCTGTCCTTGCCCCTTCTGCGAGAGCAGCTCCAAGACGTGCTTCGCATAGCGCGACTCGCGCGGCTTGAGCACATCTCCGTCCAGCAGCTCGAGGGCATCCAGCACCGCGGCGCCTTGCTTGCTTTTCACGCTGCCCGCGATCCACCGGAGCGCTTCCTGGGCGGCCTGTTCGCGGTTCTGCCGGGTGATGACGACGCTGAAGATGGGGTAGTCGGGGCTCTTGTCCTGGAAGTGCGGGGCCAGGAGCACCGAGCCGGCGGTGTTCACGTAGTCGCGTACCGTAGCGCTCGGCGGGAGTTTGCCGCGGACGATGTCGCGCAGCGACTTGGCGCGCCCCTCATGAGTCACCTCGACCGCGGTCGGCATGTGCTCGCGCAACCAGGTGGTCAGCGTGCGCAACTGCTCGCCCGCCTTGTCCTCGTAAATCTTCTTGTTGCTCCCGGAGGCCGTTCCCGCCTGCTCACGTGCCCCGGCGTATAGCCGCAAGGCCCGGTCGAAGGCCTCGTCCTTCTGTTTGAGTCGGAAGAACACCTCGTCGGCCTTCTTCTCATCCTTGAAGTAGGGCGTGTCGAATTGCTGGACGAAGTAGAGATAGAAGTCGCGGGGCGGCTGCGCCGTGGATCGCTCGTTGGGCGCGCCGAAGAAGAGGTAGCCGTCGCGACCCGCCTTGCGCTCGCGCCACTCGACCTCGTGCTCCCAGATCCGGTAGCCGGTGACGTAGGGGGCAGCGTCGGGGTCCTCGAGCACGACACGACGGAGGGCGTCGAAGTAGTAGCGGTCGAGCTGTGAGTCGTCGAGGGACTCGGCCTTCTTCTCGATGAGCGAGTCGAAATCGACGTCCTTCTTGAGATCGATGAAGTACTGGCCGTTCTCCTTGTTGAAGGAGAGGAACTGGCCGCTCACCGTGCGGACGATCTCTTTGAGCACCGTCTCGATTACCGTTCGCAGGAAGCCCGCCTCGCGTTCGGGCAGTGGCAGCATGAGGCAGAGGTCATCGCGCAGCTCCTCGGCGGTCGCTCCGAGCGGCGCGTAGATGTCGTCCATGGTGAGACGGTGGACAGACAGCGCGTGGATGATTCTCACTGCGGCCGGACGGTACTGGGGCTTCGTGAAGGCTTGTTGGATGCGGGCCTCGAGGACGGTGCTCTTGTCGATGACCTCCTTGATCTCGGGCACCGAGCGGAACGACGGGTTGTCGCGCAGCACGCCCCAGTAGGAGTCGTAGGCGATGAGGCCGGTGTCATCCTCGGGCACGTCGTCGTTGACGATGCGGCGAATTGTGGCGCTCAGGGTCTTGAGCACCTCGCGCTTCTCGGCAACGGAAACGCGCTCGAAGGTGTCGAGGTAGGCGGGGTGCACGGGATACAACCGAACGAACTCATCGAGACGTTCGTTCAACGAGCCGTACAGCGGACTGAACTTGGTAAGGTGCTCGCGCACCAGGGCCTGCTGCTTGGCGTCCTTCTTCAGCAGACGCTCGGCGACGACGAAGGCCACGTCATCGCGGGCGATGCGAACCTGTTCAAAGCGGTCCTTCACACGACGAAGCGTGTCGGCGACGAACTGGAAGCGTGGGTTGTCGAAGAGGCTCTCTTGGACTCCGGAGATGAAGCGGAAGCGGGTACCCTTGCACACCTCTCCCAGCTCACGAAGGAAGGAGAGGTCGAGGCTGAGCTCTTGGTCCTTGCGCGAACGGAGGTAGTCGAGCAGCTCATCGACCACGAGCACCAGGCCGCGGTCCTTGTGGGCGGCTTGGAAGGCGGCCATCATTTCCTGGAAGGCCGTCTTGTTCTCGTGCCGTTCGCCCGTCGCTGGGAACTCGTATTTCACCCCGAGGCGCGCGAGGTTGTCCTCGAGCACAGTGCAGATGATGTCTCGCAGCGACATCGTCGTGGACCCGATCTCGGTGCGGATCACCTTGAAATGCCCGGCGATCTGCGCGGCCGAGGAGGCCACGCGAGCGTTCCCGATTCGCTTGGCCAGATCCTTGTGCTCGGCGATCGCGGAGATCACCGCCATCAAGTGCGACTTGCCGGTGCCGTAGTTGCCGACGACGAGGAGGCCCTTGGTGTCGGCTGGCTTCGCGAACTGCAGCTGCGGGATAACCATGTCGCACAGCAGGTCTGCCATCCGATCGGAGATGACGAAGGTCTCGACGAGGCGCCGAGCGTCGTTCTCCGAGTCGGCGTCGCAGAGCTGGACGACGGTCTCGATCGGCTCGAATTGAATGAGGTCTGAGTACTTCATCTGTTCTCCTCTTGGGCGGCGGCGACGTCAGTCGGCTGTGCGTCGGCGGTGCTCACGATGACCGCCTGCGGAGCTGCGTACTTCTTGAACTCGCGATGTCCGGGCTCTGCGTAGGTGAGTGCCTGTCCATCGAACGAGCCAGGCCACGAGGCCACCACGGTGCGGTTGCGCGACAAGCCCTGCAGCAGTCGCAGAGGGTCCTGAGCCAGCTCGACGGCAAAGAGCATCTCGATGTTGTCGAGCAGCACGACGTCGGAAGCGGCGGCCTTGACGATGTCGTCCAGTAGCCCGGCCACCCGCACCGCGCGTTGCTTCTGTGTGAGGTCGAGTAGTCGCTCCGCGAGCTGCAGGTTGACGTTGATCCGAGGCCAGCCCTTCGAGTCGGACAGCTCTGTCAGCGCACCGGTCTTTCCTGTTCGAGCGGGGCCAACGGCCAGGACGAGCCTGTGGTAGAGACCGCTTGCGCTGGGGATGCTCTCGTCGAGCCGTGATGAGAGGGAGAGCGTCATCCTACTTCTCCCTCTTGGCGCCCGGAGCGTCGTCGTCGCCGCTGGCGCCGCCGGCGTGGACCCACTCGTCGATCTCCGAGAGCCTGAACTTCCAGAGCCTGCCGACGCGGTGAGCGGGCAGGCCCTTGGCTTCGATCCATCGATAGACCGAATCCTTGGCCACGCCGAGGTGGCCCGCGACTTCGTCCACAGAAACCCAGGGTTCTGGCATCGTCCGTCCTTCGGAAAGCGCCGGCTTTCTGCGCTGTTGGGTAGGCGCCCCCCTCAGCGTGGCGCGAAAC
>MNYW01000065.1 GCA_001873295.1 Nitrospirae bacterium CG2_30_70_394
TGAGGCAGGGTTGCCGACCGGCCTCCCCCCGGCGGGTAGCGCGGCGGGGAGGGAGCGGCAGATCTTCCCGCTCCTGCGTACCGCCGCGCTGCTCTTCGCCGCGGGCGGGGACGAGGAGCAGCTGTACCGGGTCTCCCTCGACACCGCCCTGATGGCGACCGGCGTCTCGGCCGCCTGCGTCGTCCAATACGATCACGACGCGGGGCGGTTTCTCTGCCCGCCCACGGTGGCCACGGGGCTGTCCGACGCCTTTCTTGGCGCCTTCACCTGCCGCGACGGCGGCCTCGCGGCGGAGGCGTTCACCGGCCCGCGGTACGTCCTTTCCAACGACGCGACGTCGACACCGACCACCGGCTGAGCGAGCTGTGCCACCGCGAGCAGATCCGCTGCTTCCTCTGTCTGCCCCTCGGGGTTGCGGGCGAACGGCTCGGCGTCGTCTACGTCTACAGCCGTGACCGTGACCGCTTCTCCCAGGAGGAGCTGTGTTTCCTCCAGACCCTCTCCACCATGGCCGGCCTCGCCGTCGTCGGCTGCCGGCGGGCGCGCGAGATCGCGAAGACGGAGCAGACCATGCGCCGACTGGTGGAGGGGACCGCGGAGGCGACCGGCGAGGCCTTCTTCCCCGCCCTCACCCGCACCTTGGCGGATACCCTCGGGGTGAGCTGCGCGTTGGTGTCGAGGTCGCTGGGCGACGGCCAGGCGCGCATTGTCTCCCTCCATCTCGATGGCCAGCAGGCGGAGCCGTTCGACTACACCCTCGCCGGCACCCCGTGCGGTGAGGTGGTGGGCAAAGAGTCGTGTTACTTCCCGCGCGACGTCCAGGCGCGCTTCACGGAGGACGAGATCCTGGTTGCCCTGGCAGGCGAGAGCTACGCCGGTGCGCCGCTCTTCTCCGCCGCGGGCGAGCCCCTCGGCGTGCTTGCGGTGATCGACCGCAAGCCGTGGCCTGCCGACTTTCCCTTTGGCTCCCTCCTCTCCATCTTTGCCGCGCGGGCGGCAGCGGAGCTAGCGCGGCAGCAGAGCGAGGCGGAGGTCGCGCGGCGCAACGCCGAGCTGGAGCTGATCCACGACCTCGACCAGGTGATCCGGGACGCGACCACGCCCGCGGCCTTATTGCATGCGGCCCTCACGCGTCTCATCCACCTCGACCACCTCTTGGTGGTACAGGGCAAAGGCGGGGCCTTCCTCCTCGACGAGGAGGCGAAAGTCCTGCGCTTGGTCACCACCGTGGGCGACTTCTCCCCCACCTTCCTCGCCGCGGAGCAGGTCGTTTCGCTGGGCGAGTGTCTGTGCGGCCGCGCCGCCCTCGCCGGCGAGGTGCTGGTGAGCGGCGACTGTTACGCCGACGACCGCCACGACCACCGCTACGCGAACATGGCCGCCCACGGCCACTACATCCTTCCGTTGAAGGCGGGTGGCCGGGTGGTGGGGACTGTCTTCCTCTACACCGATACCCACCCGCACTTCGATTCCCGCCTCGCCGGCCTGCTGGAGGCGATCGGCGGCCAGCTCGGTACCGCGGTGGAGCGGCTCTTGGTGCAGGGTGAGTTGCTGGAGACGAACCGCGAGCTGGCCACCGCGCGGGATCAGGCCCTTGCCGGAAGCCGGGCGAAGAGCGAGTTCCTCGCCAATATGAGCCACGAGATTCGCACCCCGATGAACGGTGTGCTCGGGATGGCGGAGCTGCTCCTCACCGGCGATCTGCCGGCGGAGGCGCGCCACTACGCGGAGACGATCCAGTCGAGCGGCGAGGCCCTCCTCACGATCCTCAACGACGTCCTCGACTTCTCCAAGATCGAGGCGGGCAAGATGGTCTTCGAGTTGCTTCCCGTCGATCCGCGCCGCTGTCTCGACGACGTGGCCGCGCTCATGGCCGGCCGGGCACGCGAGCACGCGGTGGCGCTCACCGCCCTAGCGACGGCGGAGGTGCCGGCGCGGGTGGTGGGCGATCCGAGCCGCCTGCGCCAGGTCCTCCTCAATCTGGTGGGCAACGCGGTGAAATTCACCGACCACGGCGAGGTGGCGATCCGCCTCGGGGTGGCCGAGGGCGAGCTTCTCTTCGAGGTGGTGGACAGCGGGATCGGCATCCCGGAAGCGGCCCGGGCGCAGCTCTTCGACGCCTTCACCCAGGTGGATGCCTCCACCAGCCGCCGCTTCGGCGGCACCGGCCTGGGGCTGGCGATCTCCCGTCGCCTGGTCGAGGGGATGGGGGGCGAGATCGGGGTGGAGAGCGTCGAGGGGGAGGGGACCGCCTTCTGGTTCACCCTGCCCCTGCGGATCGTGGCCCCACCCACGGCGGCGGAAACAGCGGCGGCGGCGGTGCGGTCGGTGGCCGCGCCCGCGTGCCCGCTCCACCTCCTGCTGGCGGAGGACAACGCGGTGAACCGGCTGGTGGCGAGCAAGTGCGTGGAGCGCCTCGGCCACACGGTAGAGGCGACGGTGAACGGCCGCGCGGCGGTGGCGGCGTGGCAACGGGGCCACTTCGACGCGATCTTGATGGACTGCCAGATGCCAGAGATGGACGGCTACGCGGCGACCGCGGAGATTCGCCGGCTGGAGCAGGAGGCGGGGGCGAACGGGCGGACGCCGATCATCGCTCTCACCGCCAACGCGATGGCCGGCGATCGCCAGCGGTGTCTCGCCGCGGGGATGGACGACTACGTGGCCAAGCCCCTGCGTGGCGATGAGCTGGTCGCGGCCTTGGCGCGCGTGTGTGCAAACCCTCCGATCTTGGAGACACCAGGATCGACAACCACGGAGGCAGCAATGGATACGGTAATGCCGATGGACCTCACTTACCTGCGCGAGCTGGTGGGTGGCGACGAGGAGGTGATGGGCGAGATCCTCGACCTGTTCATGGAAGACGCGCCGCGCCAGATCGCCGCCCTCGGTGAGGCGATCACCCGCGGCAACTGGCAGGAGGCGCAGCGGCTCGCCCACACCCTGAAGGGCTCCGCCTCGAACGTCGGTGCCGAGCCGCTCCGTCAGGCCGCCTGGTCCCTGGAGCAGAACACCAAGGGCGGGGCGGAGGGCGAGACCCGCGGCGCGGTCACGGAGCTGCTCGCCCGCTGCACCGCGGAGATGGCGCGGGTGGTGGGGTTCTTGGAGGAGCGCGGCTAGACCCTGCCGCCCTTGGGTTGGGGGCTGGAGGGGGCCCCGCGATTTTTGCTGCAACGACCGGGAGAGACTCAGCGCGCCACCATGTCCATTCGTTTCCTCATCGCCTTGTTTATCTCGGTCCTCCTCGGTCTCACCGTGGGGGTGACCGGGTGGCTGGCGACGAATCGGACTCGCGCCGCCCTCACCGAGCAGGTGGAGGAGGGGCTGCGTCTTGCGGCGGCGGCAGGCCTCGACGGCCTCACCGACTCCCTCGAGCGGCTCCTTGCCGATCTCCACGCCCTCGCTACCCAGCCGGTGACCCAGCTCGTCTTGGAGGACGACCCGGACCGTGAGCTCGGCGACGCCCTCGACGCCTTTGCCAAGCACGATCCCGCCTTCGTCCATCTGCGCGCCTACGATGGCAGCGGCCACCTGGTGGCGGGCGAGGCGGAGGCGTTCCGCCATCCTATGCCGCGGCCGTGGCCGCTCGCCCGCCTGCAAGTGGGGGTAGACGTGGTGGTGCCGCCCGCGAAGGGCCGGATGGTCGTGGCCGTGCCCATCCCCGCGCCGTACGACGGCCGCGAGATCATCGGGGTGTTGGAGGCAGAGCTCGACTGGTCGCGCGTGGCCCGCTTCGATCACATCCCGGCCGGTGTTGAGGCGCTCCTGTGGAACGGGGGTGAGCTCCTCGCCCGCGGCGGCGTCGAACGCCATGGCGCGGCTGTGGCCGGTGGGATGGTTGCCGAGGCGCACGCCGCGGCGGGGGCGTTGGCGGTGGTGCAGGGGTGGCGGTTGACCCTAAGCCGGGATCGCGACGAGGCCCTGGCGAGGGTGAACGAGTTGCAGCACGAGCTCACCCTGCTGTTTGTCACCATGGGGGTAGCCGGCATCCTCGCCGCCTTTGTCCTCGCCGATCGCCTCAGCCGTCCCCTGCGCGCGCTCGCCGCGGCGGCCCGGCGGATGGGTGACGGCGACTTGTCGGTGCGGGTGGTCCAGGGGGGCAGCGGCGAGATCGCCCTGTTGCAGGCGACCTTCAACCGCAGTGTCAAACGGCGGCAGACGGCGACCAGCGAGCTCCACCACCTGAAGGCGGGATTGGAGACGGAGGTGGCCGAGCGCACCGCCCAACTGCGCGACGCCTTGAAGGCGGCGCAGGCGGCAAGCCGGGCGAAGAGCGAGTTCCTCGCCAACATGAGCCACGAGATTCGCACCCCGATGAACGGCGTGCTCGGGATGGTGGAGGTCCTCCTCGATACCGACCTCACTTTCGAGCAGCGGCGCCACACGGAGACCATCCGGTCTAGCGGCGAGGCGCTCCTCACGGTCCTCAACGACATCCTCGACTTCTCCAAGATCGAGGCGGGCAAGCTCACCTTCGAGCAGGTCGCCTTTGACCTGCGCGAGTGCGCCGAGGGGGTGGCGACCCTGATGGCGGGGCGCGCCGCGGAGAAGGGGATCGAGTTGATTGTCGACGTGCGCGAGTCGGTCCCCGGCCGGGTGGTGGGCGATCCGGGGCGGTTGCGCCAGGTCCTTCTCAACCTCTTGGGCAACGCGGTGAAGTTCACCGAGCGGGGTGAGGTCGCCCTGCGTGTTCACCTCGCCGCCGAAGAGGGCGACAGGGTGGCGATCCGCTTTGCGGTGCGCGACACGGGGATTGGGATCGGCGACGAGGCGCGGTCCCGCCTCTTCGACGCCTTCAGCCAGGCGGACGCCTCGACCACCCGCCGCTTCGGAGGGACCGGCCTCGGGCTGGCGATCAGCCAGCGGCTGGTGCACGGGATGGGGGGCGACCTCGAGGTAGTGAGTGCCGAGGGTGCGGGCTCCACCTTTGCCTTCACCCTCCGTCTGGGGGTGGGCGAGGCTCCGGTGAAGCGGCCACCCGAGGACCTCACCGGGTTGTCCGTGCTGGTGGTGGACGACAACGCCACCAACCGCGAGGTGGTCCGCCACTACCTGACCGGCTGGGGGATGGAGGTGAGCGAGGCGGCCAGCGGCGCCGCGGCGCTGGATCTCCTGCGCGACGCCTGCGCCCGTGGTTGCCCTTTCCGCCTCGCCCTCCTCGACATGCAGATGCCGGAAATGGACGGCGACACCCTGGGGAGGCAGATCCAGGCCGATCCCCTTCTGGCCACCACCCGCAGGGTCCTCCTTACCTCGGTGGATCGGCGTGGCGAGGAGCAGGCCCTCCGTGCGGCCGGCTTCGCCGCCGTGCTCCTCAAGCCGGTGGGGCGATCGCAGCTCCTCGACTCGGTGATGGAGGTTCTGCTCGGCGATCTGCCCGCCGCACCGCTGGCGGCGGTTGTGGCGCCGGCGGCCGGGGCCACCACCCGGCGCCTGCGCATCCTTTTGGCCGAGGACAACGTGGTGAACCAGATGGTGGCGGTGAAGGCGCTGGAACGGCTGGGTCACGAGGTCATCGCGGTGGCGGACGGCGTTGGGGCGGTGGCGGCGTGGAAAGAGGGGGGGGTCGACGCGATCTTGATGGACTGCCAGATGCCAGAGATGGACGGCTACGCGGCGACCGCGGAGATTCGCCGGCTGGAGCAGGAGGCCGGGGCGAACGGGCGGACGCCGATCATCGCCCTCACCGCCAACGCGATGGCCGGCGATCGCGAGCGGTGTCTCGCCGCCGGGATGGACGACCACCTCGCCAAGCCGCTGCAGCGCGAGGGTCTCGCCGCCGCCCTCGCGTGTTGGGCCGGGGCAAGCGCTCCCGCCTGTCCGGCGCCTGCCGTGGGGGTGGCCGCTCCGGTGGTGCGGCCGCGGGTGGGGTGGGTTGGAGCCCCACCCTCCCCGCCTTCTGGAGAGGCGCGGCGATCGCTCCCCGAATCCACGCCTGCGGTGGTGGCGCTGGGGCCGCCACCGGCCGCGGCGCACCGGTCACCCGCCGAAGCGCCATCGACCCACCCATTGGCCGCGGCGCACCGGTCACCCGCCGAAGCGCCATCGACCCACCCATTGGCCGCGGCGCACCGGTCACCCGCCGATGCGCCATCGACCCACCCTGCGGCCGCGGCGCGAGGGGTGGGCGTGGCGCCCCTCGACACTGGCCGCCTGGCGGAGATCGCCGGCGGCGACGCGGGGTTCGCGCGCGAGCTGGTCGACCTCTTTATGGAGGACGCGGCCGCCCACCTCGCCACCCTCACCGCGGCGATCGGCGACGGTCAGGCGGAGCGTGTGCGCGAGGTCGCTCACACCCTCAAGGGGTCGGCGTCGAACGTCGGCGCCGAGCCGATGCGCGGCCTGGCCTACGCCCTGGAGCAACAGGGGCGCGCGGGTGAGCTTCGCGAATCGGCGCCGCTGCTGGTGGCGCTGCACGAAGAGTTGGAGCGGGTCCGCGCCGTGGCCGAGGAGAGTGGAAGATGAAGATCCTCGTGGCCGATGACGATCGCCTGAGCCGGCGCCTCTTGGAACACACCCTCAGCCAGTGGGGCCATGAGGTGGTGGCGTGTGGGGATGGCGAGGAGGCGTGGCTTACCTGTCGCCAGGGCACTGCGCGGCTGGTGATCAGCGACTGGCAGATGCCCGGCATGGATGGCCTGGAGCTCACCCGGCGGCTGCGCGCGCTGGGCGGGACGTACACCTACGTGATCCTGCTTACCGGCGAAGAGGGGCGGGAGGAGTTCCTCACCGCCATGGAGGCGGGGATCGACGACTACCTCACCAAGCCGGTGGACCTCGACGAGCTGCGCGCCCGCCTGGCGGTGGGCAAGCGGGTCCTCGATTTGCAGGAGGAGCTGCGTTGCGCCCTGGCGGTCTCCGAGAAGCTCGCCACCACCGACGCCCTCACCGGTCTCCTCAACCGGCGCACCATCTTGGAACGCGGTGACGAGGCGTTCGCCCAGGCGTTGCGCCAGGGGTACCCCCTGAGCGTGATCATGGCGGACATCGACTACTTCAAGCAGGTGAACGATCGCCACGGCCATCTGGTCGGTGACCGGGTCTTGGCGGCGGTGGCCGGTGCGTTGCACGGCGGCCTGCGCCGCTACGACTGCCTGGGCCGCTACGGCGGCGAGGAGTTTCTCGCCATCCTCCCCGGCTGCGCCGCGGTGGAGGTGGCGGCGGTGGCAGAGCGGATGCGCGCGGCGGTGGCGGGGCGCGAGGTGGAGGTCGACGGCGGCTCGATCCGGGTGACCACTAGCCTTGGCGCCGTGGCCTCGGGCCCCGACGATCTGCCGCACATCATCAACCTCATCCAGCTCGCCGACGACGCCCTGTATCGCGCCAAGGCGGCCGGCCGCAATCGCGTCGAGTGCCACGGCGCCTACCCTCCAAGCCAGACGGTGAATGTGGAGCCGTAGGCGCCTGGCGGACTTTGTCGATCGTGGCGAGAAACGCGGGCTCGAGCCGCGTCGAGTTCTGCTCCTTGGCACCAAGGCCGATCGCCCGTAGGAAGGCAGGTCTCGCGCGGAGCAGCGGAGGGGGCGGCAGTAACCGGCAGGTCTCCGTCCCTGAGGTGGACCGCAAATCAGGCGGGGCCGGAAAGGCCAGGGCTGTTCCCCCTGCACGGCCGCAACGAACCGCGGCAAGCCTCTTTGCCGCGGAGCTACGGCAAGAGCTCTCTGCGTCGTGTCTCCGCGCGAGGCCCGCCTTCCAGCCCCGTACCGTTTCCCGAGCGGCTCGCCGGTGACACCCTCGGCGCGCCGCGGTCGATCGACAAAGTCCGAGAGACTTTTGCGGAATGCGCGGCGCGCGCTACCGCACCTCCCGCACCGCCCCCTTGGCGGCACTGGTGGTGAGGGCGGCGTAGGCGCGCAGGGCGGTGGAGACGGTACGGTCGCGGTGCGGCTGCCACGCCGCCGTCCCCTTCGCCACCATCGCCGTACGCCGGCGGGCAAGCTCGTCGCTGTCCACCGCGAGGGTCAGGGTGCGGTTGGGGATGTCGATCGCGATCAGGTCGTGCTCTTCCACCAGGCCAATCAGCCCGCCCTCCGCCGCCTCCGGCGAGACGTGGCCGATGGACAGCCCGGAGGTGCCGCCGGAGAAGCGGCCGTCGGTGATCAGGGCGCAGGCCGCACCCATCCCCTTCGACTTCAGGTAGCTGGTGGGGTAGAGCATCTCCTGCATTCCCGGCCCGCCGCGTGGCCCCTCGTAGCGGATCACCACCACGTCACCCGCGTGGATCTGGTCGCCGAGGATCGCCTGCACCGCCGCCTCTTGGGAGTCGAAGCAGCGCGCCGGGCCGGTGAACCGGAGGATCGAGGCGTCGACCCCGGCGGTCTTCACGATCGAGCCCTCCTCGGCGAGGTTGCCGTAGAGGACCGCCAGGCCGCCGTCTTGGCTATAGGCGTGGGCCACGTCGCGGATGCAGCCGTGCGCGCGGTCGAGGTCGAGGCTCGCGTAGCGGCGCGTCTGGGAAAAGGGTTCGATAGAGGCGACCCCGCCGGGGGCGGCGAGATAGCGGTCGTGGCCCGCGGTCGAGCGGCTCACGTCCCAGCGCGCCAAGGCGTCGGCGAAGCTCGGCGAGTGGACCGTCGGCAGGTCGTGGTGGAAGAGACCGGCGGCGTCGAGACCACCGAGGATCGCCATCACCCCGCCGGCGCGGTGGACGTCCTCCATGTGGTAGGGGGACGACGGCGCCACCTTGCACAGGTTGGGGACTCGGCGGGAGAGCCGGTCCATGTCCGCCATGGTGAAGTTGACCTCCGCCTCGTGGGCGATGGCGAGGAGATGGAGCACGGTGTTGGTGGAGCCGCCCATGGCGATGTCGAGGGCCATGGCGTTCTCGAAGGCGGCAAAGGTGCAGATGGAGCGCGGCAGGACGCGCGCGTCGCCGCCGTGGTACCAGCGCTCGCACAGGGCCACGATCTGTTTGCCCGCCTCCTCAAACAGGGCACGGCGGTCGGCGTGGGTCGCGACCAGGGTGCCGTTGCCGGGCAGGGCAAGGCCGAGGGCCTCGGCGAGGCAGTTCATCGAGTTGGCGGTGAACAGCCCGGAGCACGAGCCGCAAGTGGGGCAGGCGGAGCGTTCCACCTGCTCGCTCTCGGCGTCGGTCACGTTGCTATCCGCCGCCTTCACCATCGCGTCCACCAGGTCCAGGCTCAGCTCGTCGCCGCGCCACGCGACCCGCCCCGCCTCCATCGGGCCGCCGGAGACGAAGATCGCCGGGATGTTGAGGCGCATCGCGGCCATCATCATCCCGGGGGTGATCTTGTCGCAGTTGGAGATGCACACCAGCGCGTCGGCGCAGTGGGCGTTCGCCATGTACTCCACCGAGTCGGCGATCAGCTCGCGCGAGGGGAGCGAATAGAGCATCCCGCCGTGGCCCATGGCGATGCCGTCGTCGATGGCGATGGTGTTGAACTCGCGCGCCACCCCGCCCGCCTGCTCGATCGCGGCGCCCACCAGGCGCCCGAGGTCGCGCAGGTGGACGTGGCCGGGGACGAACTGGGTGAAGGAGTTGGCGACCGCGATGATCGGCTTGCCGAAGTCCTGCTCGGTCATGCCGGTGGCGCGCCACAGGGCGCGCGCGCCGGCCATGTTGCGGCCGTGGGTGGTGGTGCGGGAGCGGTACTCGGGCATGGCGAGCCTCCGAAAGGGTGGGCCCGCCACTCTACACCGCGCGCCGGAGCGGGCAGTAGGCGGAGGCCACCACCGACCTCGAACAGCCTGCGGAGCCATGCCCCCGCAAGAGATCAACAAGCTGCTCACTCCTAGCGCTGCCGCGCCCGGGCCGCGGGAAGGGGAGCCACCGTCAAGACCGAGCAAGCCTTGCCCTTGGCGTCCTTGCCTCTCTGCACCTTGTTGTTGAGCGGTGGGTCGAGGTCGGGACGACAACGGGTACCGTCCTGCTTCCCTCCGCCCGAACGCCAAGGCGTAGGGCGCGAAGCCACGTAGGACTTCTCTTCCAGCTTCAGCCGGCGCCAGGCAGTGCCATGGTGGGTGGGCGCACTCTTTGGCGTCGTCACCGATCGCCCCGGCCACCGGCGGCCTTCGCGCGGCGCCTGCCGTCTAGCAGCCTGCAATCCATGCGGCCGCAAGCAAGCAACCGGCTGCTAGGCCGGCTGCGCGCCGCGCCGGTAGAAGGGCAGCTTGCAGCGGCGGGCGCGGACGGTGCGGTTGCGGATGGCAACCGCGAGGGTGTCGCCGATCTGGGTGGAGCCGGTGCGCACCAAGGCGAGGGCAATGCCGGTGCCGAGGGTGGGCGAGTGGTTGCCGCTGGTGACCTGGCCGATCGCCGCGCCCCCTTGCAGCACCGGGTAACCGTCGCGCGGCACGCCGCCCTCGGTGAGGATCAGACCGATGCGCTCGCGCGCCACCCCCTGCGCGTGCTGGCGGCGCAGGGCCGCCCCGCCCAGGTAGTCGCGGCCGTCGAGGTCGACGAAGCGGCCAAGCCCCGCCTCCAGGGGGGTGATGGTCTCGGAGAGCTCGTGGCCGTAGAGGGGCAGGGCCGCCTCTAGGCGCAGGGTGTCGCGGCAGCCGAGGCCGGTGGGGATGAGGCCGTGGGGCGCGCCCGCCTGCAAGAGCCGATCCCACAGCTCGCCGGCGTGCGGCGCGGCGACCGCCAGCTCGAAGCCGAGCTCGCCGCTGTAGCCGGTGTGGTGGAGGTGGAGCGCCAGATCGCCCACCACCGCCGCGCCGTGGTGGGCGCGCGATGGCAGGGCGCCGGTGGTCGGGGTGAGGTGGAGGTCGTGGAGGATGGCGACCGACGCGGGCCCTTGCAGGGCGAGGAGGGCCAGGGTGTCGGTGTCGTCCTGCCAGCTCCCGGCGGGGAGTTGGGCGGTGAAGTGGGCCAAAAGTTTGTCGTGGTTGGAGGCGTTGGCGACCATCGTGAGGTGGTCGGCGGCGAGGGCGCTCACCATCACGTCGTCGAGGATCCCGCCCGCCTCGTTGCACACCAGGGCGTAGCGGGTCTCGCCCGGGGCGAGATCGCTGATGTCGTGGGTGAGCAGCCGGTTCAGCGCCGCGCGGGTGGCGCGGCCGGCGAAGGCAAAGTTCGCCATGTGGGAGACGTCGAACAGGCCGGCGGCCTCCCGCACCGCCCGGTGCTCGGTGAGGACGCCCGCGTACTGGACCGGCATCTCCCAGCCGGCAAAGGGGACCATCCGTGCCCCGAGGGCGACGTGGCGATCGTAGAGGGGAGTCTGTTTCATCGGCGTGGAGCCATTGGGAAAATGGTTTTTAGGGAGAGCCGCAAATGGACGCGAAGGATCGACCGGGAAGCTAAGAGTCTGTCGGACTTTCGCGATCGTCTACCACAGAGAGGGAATGAGGGGTGAAGGATGCGCGCCGATTCGTTCATTCGCGGCCGGCTCTTTCCAAACCGTGCAACCCCCTTCGGGCGCCCGCGCTTTGGCGTTCGCACACGGTCGCGCCTTCCCGGCAGGCTCCTAGCTTTCTGGCGGTCCCGTCACACTCGCCGCCACCGCCGGGTGGATGATCTTGCCGGCGTGGAGGTTGAGGGCGTGGCCCAGGGGGGTGTGGGGGATCAAAGCCGTGGCGATGCCGCCGGCGGCGAGCTGTTCGAGGTAGGGGAGGGTGGCGGTGATCAAAGCGAGGGTGGCGGTGCGGCTGGCCGCGGACGGCATGTTGGCGACGCAGTAGTGGACCACCCCCTCGGCCACGAAGGTCGGGTGGCTGTGGGTGGTGGGGCGGGAGGTCGCGACGCAGCCGCCCTGGTCGATCGCCACGTCGACGATTACCGCGCCGGGGGCCATCGTGGCGACCTGGGCGCGGCTGACCACCACCGGGGTGCGGGCGCCGGCGACGAGGACCGCGCCGATCAGAAGGTCGGTGTCGAGGAGCAGGCGGGCGAGGCCCACCGCCGAGGCGTCATGGATTTCCACCGTGCCGCCGAGGTGGCGGGCGAGGGCGGCGCGCCGGTCGGCCTGCGTCTCGACCAGGCGCACCACCGCCCCCAGGCCGCTCGCCACCTCCGCGGCCTCGCGCCCGACGTTACCGCCACCGAGGATGGTGACCCGGCCGCGGTGGTCGCCGCCCAGACCGGGGAGGAGGATGCCGCGTCCGCCCTGCGGCTTGAGGAGGTGGTAGGCGCCGGCGACCACCGCCAGCCGGCCGGCGATGCGCGACATGGGGGCGAGGGTGGGGAGGGAGCCGTCTCGCTCTTGGAGGGTGGCGAGGTCGAGGCAGGTGGCGCCGGTGGCGAGCAGGCGGCGGGTGAGGTCGGGGTCGGCGGCGAGGTGGAGGTAGGAGAAGAGGAGGTGGTCGGGGCGCAGCAGGGACAGCTCGCTCGCCTGCGGCTCTTTCACCTTGCAGATCAGCTTGCCCCAGGCGTACAGGGCGGTGGCGTCGGGGAGGAGTTGTGCGCCGGCCGCGGCGAAGTCGGCGTCCGCGAAACCGCTGCCAAGGCCGGCGCCGCGCTGGATCGCCACCGCGTGGCCGGCCGCGACCAGATGGCGGACCGCCTCGGGGGTGAGGCCGACGCGGTACTCGTGGTCCTTGATCTCGGTGGGGCAGGCGATGCGCATGGGCGTGGGCGGCGCGCCGGGGCGCTCCCGGCGGGGCGGTACTTTCTGCCTGTCACGCGCGGCCCGACAAGTCCGCCGCCGTGCGCTCCCGCGCCGCTTGCAATCCGCGACTGGCTTCGGGAAGAGTGGCCCGAGTTGCACGCTCGTGTTTGACCCGCTACCCCGCGCGTTCTTATGGAGGAGAGAACCCATGAGCAGCACCGCCGCCCGCCGTCTTGCCTGGACCTTCGCTCTCTTGCTCGCCCTGGCGACGACCGCCTGCGACGTGGTCGAGAGCGGCTCCGGCGCGGGGGTGGGGACCGATCCCGCCCCCACCTTTGCCCTCTTTGATCTCGAGGCGCTGCAGTTCCCCTTCCCCAACGATCTGTTGAAGCAGGGCGGCGCGACCCTGGCGTTGCCCACCGCGGGCAACCCCCTGGCGGCGGCGGCGAACAGCCTCGACGGCCTCTCTACGGTGGCGCCGATCCTCTTTCCCTTCGACCACCCGGTGGACCGGCAGAGCTTCGCCGACGCCCTGATCATCGTGAACGTCACCCAGGATGCCCACTTCGGCGAGCGACCGGCGGTGGCGGTCACCTGCGCCGACACGGGTGCCACCTTCGGGCTCGCGTGTGGAAGCGCGGCGAACTTGGCGGTGACGCCGGTAACGCCGTTGCGCGAGCACTCCACCTACCTGATTGCGGTGGGGCCGGGGGTGGTGGACGCGGCGGGCAAGGCGGTCGCGGCGTCGACGATGACCAACCTCTTGAAGGCGGCCTCGCCCCTGGTGGACATCGACCCCGCCACCCACGCGGTCACCGCCATCCACTCGACCCTGCTGATTGGCAAATATCTCGGCGCGACCGAGACGGTCGCCGACCTCACCGTGGCGGAGACCACCAGCCTGGTGGGGTTGGAGCTCATCCGGCAGAGCTACGCCACCCTCTACGGCTTGCTGGAGACGACCCTGCCGGGCCTCGGTGTTCTCTCCGCACCGATCATGCGCGACGACGTGGCGGTGATGATCCCGTACACCACCGAGTCGCTCACCGGCGAGATGGTGGCGATTGCCGCCGCGGTGGCGGAGGCGCCGCCCACCTTCACCGTGACCTCGGTCACCTCCCCGGTGGACGCGGCCCTCGGTGGCACCCCGATCCCCGTCGAGCTCTTCCCCGGCTTCGGTTTTAGCGCGCTGAATCCGACCCCGACCAACACCGCCCTCGGCCTCGACAACTCGGCGGGCGTCGCCTCGGGCAACATCGCCGCGGTGGTGGAGGGGAGCTTCGCGTCGCGCGATTACCAGGGGGCGACTGGCTACTTCCACGACGCGGATAGCGACGGCGTCCTCGACTCCACATCGAGCACCATCCCCTTCACCCTGTGTCTGCCCAACGCCACCCTCTTCGCCGGCCAGGCGGCGCCGGTGGTGGTCTTCGAGCACGGCCTGCTCGCCAACCGCGACTTCCTCTTCGCCATCGCCGACACCTTGGCGGCGCGCGGCATCGCCACCGCGGCGATCGACCTGGTGGCCCACGGCGACCGGGTGGGGGACCTGGTGGACAATGCGAAGTTCGCGCTCGGGCAGCTCGACTTCACCCCCGATGGGGTGGTGGACCCAGCGGGCGCCGCCTTCCTCAACGTCACCGACCTGCGGATTCTGCGCGACAACTTCCGCCAGTCGACCGTCGACCTCCTCGCCTTCCTGTCGGCGCTTGCCGCGCCGGCGAACGCGGACCTCGCCACCTTCCTCGGCCACGCCCCGCCCGGGGCGGTGGCCAGCGGCGCCGATTCGCTCCCCGACCTCGACGGCACGCAGATCGCCCTGGTGGGCCACTCCTTCGGTACCGCCGCCGCCTTCGACGCCCTCGCCCTGACCGACCGGGTGACGCAGGCGGTGATGGTGGCGCCAGAGGCGAACCTCACCACCCAGTTCTTCACCTCCCTGAACTTCCAGGACCTCCTCACCTCGGGGCTCGCGAGCCTCGATGCGCCGGACCTCGCCTCGCCCGCCGGGGTACAGCTCCACGCCCTGATGCAGGCGATCGTCGAGCGGGCCGACCCCCTCGCCTACGCCGCGGGGGTGCTGGAAGGCGGCCTTGCGGGGGGCGCGGCCAAGGACCTGCTGCTGATCGAGGTTGCCGGCGATCAGACCATCGACAACCGGGTGAGCGACCAGCTTGCCGCCAGCGCTGGGATCCCTTCGGTCACCGCGACCACCACGAGCGCCAATGTGGGGGATCGTCTCGCCGGCTTGGTGCGCATCGGTCCCACCGATCCGACCCAGTCGGTCTCGGCGACGAACCCACCCACCGCCACCCACCTGGCGCCGGTCCTCGCCGGCCAAGGGCTCGACTACACCCCCGGCGCGACCGTGCCGGCCGAGAAGCTGGCGACGCCGATCGCCATCGCCAACCCGATCGCTACGGTCCAGGGCCAACTCGCCGACTTCGTCGACGCCGCCAAGCTGCAGATCACCGTTCCGTGACCCCCCTGCGCCTCACGGCTGTCGCACTTTTTGGGAGGAATCCATGCGTACCACCGCCGCTGTCGCTCTGACTTGTAGCCTTCTCCTTTCGGCCCCCGCCGCCTTCGGCGCCAGCTTCGCCCTGTCGGAGAATGGCGCCCGCGCCCAGGGGATGGCGGGTGCCTACGTCGGCCAAGCGGATGACGCCTCCGCCGCCTGGTACAACCCGGCCGGGCTGGTCCGGACCCCCGCGGGGGGGACCGTGAGTCTGGGCGGCAACCTCTTTATCCCGGCCATCTCCGCCGACGACGTGCGCGGGGTGCGTACCAACCCGGGTGACAGCGCGCACGCGACTGGCGAGGCCGGGGCCACTCCGATGACGCCTTTGGGGTACGCGTCGCTGCGCGCCGGCGACCGGGTCGCCTTCGGCCTCGGTGCCAACACTCCCTTCGGCCTCTCCGTGGACTGGGCGGACAACGCCTTCGTCCGCTACCAGTCGGCGTTTGCCGAGCTTAGGACCTTCTTCATCACCCCGGCGGTGGGGGTGCGGCTCACCGACTGGCTAAGCGTTGGCCTCGGGGTGAGCTACATCTACGCGGATGCCGAGCTGGAGCGGAAAATTCTCTTCGCCGGTCCGCCCCTGGCCCCCCCCGAGGACGGCACCTTTCGTCTCGGTGGCAAGACCAACGACTGGGCCTACAACGCCGGTGCGCAGGTGGTGCTGGCCCGGGACAAGGGGAAGCTCGACCAGCTCACCCTCGGGGTGACCTACCACAGCGCGGTGGTCCTCGACTTCAAGACGGCGGACTCGTCGGTGAACTTCACCGTGCCCGCCGCCTTCGTTTCGACCTTTCCCGACTCGCCTGCCTCTACCACCATCGACCTGCCGGACGTCTGGACCGTGGGGCTTTCTGCTGCCCTCAACAATCGCACCACGGTGAACTTCGACGTCCAGCACTTTGGCTGGTCCACCTTCGAGGGGCTCGGGATCGAGGCGGAGAATCCCGCCACCCAGGCGGTGATCTCGCCGGTCGTTCGCGACTACGAGGACACCGTTGCCATTCGTCTCGGCGGGGAACACTGGCTGAACGACACCTGGGCCGTGCGCGCCGGCTACGCCTTCGACCAAACGCCAATCCCGGACAAGACCCTCGATTCCCTCCTGCCGGACGCGGACCGCCACTTTGCTCACCTTGGCGTTGGTTACCGCGACGGGAGCTTTGGCGTCGACGCCGCCTATACCGCGGTCTTCTTCGAGGGGATCTCCACGACGACCAACAGCGAGGGCCACAACTTCGCCTATGACTCCTTCAGCCACATCGTCACCCTCGCCTTCAACTACCACTTCTGAGCCTGGATGGAGAGCACAACGTAAGGGAAAGTGGGGGTGGTGGTATGTGCGGCCCGCAATGCGTAATGTCCGCTACCAGTCCGTCCGATGAGGGGGTACGTGATGCCGACGGAGAGTGGCCCCTTGGGTAGGGGGGACATCTGAGATCGACGACCAGGTTGCAGGACGCCAACCATTACAGGAGAGCGGAGTGCTCGTAGAGATCTCGATCCCGCACCGCGCTGGCGTCTCCGCCATTCGAGGAGAGGCGCATGTTCGGTAGCCGTGGCCAGCTCATCGGTCTCGACATCGGGACCCACGCGGTTAAGGTGGCGGTCCTCGAGGCGCATGGCGAGGGTTACGCGCTGAGGCGGTTTGGTAGCCGTCCCCTCGAGCCCGAGGTGATCGTCGACCGGGCGATCATGGACCCGCAGAAGATTGCCCAGACGATTCGCGAACTCTTTGCGCAGGTGGGGGTTCGCGGCAAACACGTGGCGGTCTCCGTGGCCGGGTTGTCGATCATCGTCAAGAACATCCATATCCCCGAGATGACCGAGGCGGAACTGGAGGTCTCCATCCAGTGGGAGGCCGAGCAGTACATCCCCTTCGATATCTCCGACGTCAATCTCGACTTTCAGATTCTCGGCCCTTCGAGTCGGGGTTCCGGTCAGATGGAGGTCCTCCTAGTCGCGGTGAAGCGCGACAAGCTTCAGGAGTACACCTCCCTGGTCTCCGAGGCGGGTTTGAAGCCGGCGATTGTCGACGTCGATTCGTTTGCCCTTGCGAACTGCTTTGAGCACAACCACGTGGTCAATCCGAATCAGCTCGTCGCCCTGATTGATATTGGTGCGGGTGCAACCAACCTCAACATCATGGACGGGACCAAGCTTGCCTTTACCCGCGACATGATGATCGGGGGCAACCAGTACACCTTGGCGATTCAGAAGGAGCTCGGCATCGGCTTTGAAGAGGCCGAGGCGCTGAAGCGCGGCCAGGACACCGCCGGCGTGGGCCACGACGAGGTGGTGCCGATCCTGGAGAAGGTGTCAGAGGAGATCTTCTCGGAGATCCTTCGCTCGCTGGAGTTCTTCAAGGCGACCACCCAACACGAGGCGGCGATCGAAAAGGTCGTGGTGACAGGTGGGTGTAGCCGCTTGCCTGGTCTGCTGGACTTTCTCAGTGATCGTCTCGGATTGGAGGTCGAACGCCTCGATCCGCTGCGCGCCATCGACCACAATCTCAGCCGTGAGGAGCAGGACATGGTCTCCGCGGTGGTGATTGGTCTCGGTCTCCGGAAGGTGGGCGATCGATGATTCATGTCAATCTTCTGTTGACGGATCGCCACGGCCACGCAGGGCCGGATTTGCGTCACCTTGCCCTTGCGGTGGGTGGTATCGCGATGGTCTTAGTGGCGATCCTGGGCGTGGGCATCCATTACGTTGCGACTGCGTCCAACCTGCGTGCGGAGGAGCGGCTTCAGGAGGAGATTCTTCGCAAACAGAAGGAGCAGCTCGCGGAGATCGACAAGTTCAAACAGGAAAAGAAGGAGTACGAGGAGAAGATTGCCGTCATTGATCGGCTCAAGGAACGCCAACAGGGGCCCGTGCACATTTTGGACGAGATCAGTCGTAACCTTCCGGACAAGGTGTGGCTCACTGGGCTGCAGCAGAAGGGAGGCGATCTGACGATTAAGGGGAGTGCCCTGACCATCGGCGACATCGTTGTCTTTGTAGGCCGCCTGAAAGAGTCGAAGTACTTCAGCAGTGAGCTCGAGATCAAAGAGTCTTCACAGACGAAGATCGCGGACCAAGAGGTGTACCAGTTCACCATCGTCGGCACTCTCCCCAATGGGAATGCAAAGGCCGCTGCAGGGGAGGCGAGCTAGGAAATGGAACGCCTCGAACAGCTCACGAATAGGCAGGTGTGGCTCATCACCGGGTTGCTGGCGGTGATCCTGTTGGTTCCCTTTTACGTTTTCTTCGTCGCGCCTCAGCGGCAGGTGATCGCGCAAGCCAGCGCGCACATCGCCTCGTTGCAGCAAGAGGTTCGGGAGAATAATCGGATCGCCCGGAGTCGCGGTGAGCTTCTGCGTAAGAACGGTGAACTCCAAAAGCAGTTGGAGGATCTCAAGGGGCAACTTCCCACCGATAAGGAGGTGGAGTCTCTCCTGCGTGCGATGGCGAACTTCGCCCAGCAGCTTGGCCTCGACGTTCGCCTATGGAAGCGTGGCAAGAACGTCTATGACGAGTCGGGTCTGTACCAGCGCATCCCGGTAGACGTTGAGCTTGTGGGTGGATACCACCACGTGGGCTACTTCTTCGATCGGATCTCCAAACTCGAGCGCATCGTCAACATTGACGATATCGACATGCAGGTGCCCAAGCGGGAGGGTGGTGGCGCTGCGGGTGCCGGTAAGAGTGGTGGTGAGGTGGTGACCCACTGTCAGGCTACGACCTTTGGTGCCGTCGATCCGGAGGTGGCCAAACAACTCGCCGAGGAGCGCCAGGCGAAGCACAGCAAGAGTGGCGACGCCGGGAGCAAGAAGTAGCGGTCGGCGGTGACGCCGAGAGAGATTTGGGTGGAGAAACCGAGACACGAATCGATGATGAGCACCATCTTGAACATCTTGTTGGTGGTGGTCTCCTGCGCCCTCCTCGGGGGTGTCGGCTGTGGTAAAGGTGCGCCGCAAGGGGCTCCGCCACAGGCGCCCGCGAACGCGCCCGCTCCTGCCCCCACCGAGGAACAGAAGCCGGTGGCAGCGGGCCCTGCGGAGGAGGCGGTGGTCGAGGCGGAGTACGCCTACCACGCTGATGGGCGCCGCGATCCGTTCGAGTCCCTGATCAAAGGGACGGAGGTCGCCACCGCGGCGCCGAAGGAAGAGGGGCCCTTCGTCGCGGTGGTTGACGGGGGTGGAGATTTCTCTCCGCTGGAGCGGTACGAGATGGAGGAGCTCCGCTTGGTGGGAATCGTTGACGCGGGTGGCTCCTATCGCGGGCTCGTGGAGGTGGCGGATGGGAAAAGCTATTTCCTCGGCAGCGGCGCACGGGTAGGGCGCAATGGCGGGGTCGTGAGCCGTGTATTGGAGGACCGGGTCGTGATAACTGAAACCTATCGCAATCCCCTGGGTGAGACCCGCACCAAGGATGTTTACCTCACCTTTACGAAGACCGGTGGAGACTGATCCATGTATACGGGAACAAGGAGCGTTCGCTGGATGGTTGTGCTCCTCCTGGGAAGCTTGCTTTTCCCTGGAGAGCGTATCGCGCATACAGCGGAGCCGGCGAACTCGACCAATCTCGTTCAAGAGATTCGCCACGAGCGCGTGGGAGATGGTGCCAAGGTGACTTTGGTCACCAAGGCGCCCGTGATCTACCGCGTGTTGAACTGGCAGCAAGGCGGTGTGGAGGTCGACCTGTACGACGTCCTCCTGGGCCAATACGACGCCCAAACCATCAAGGTGGGCGACGGCGTCGTCGACCAGCTCGAGGTGAGCAGCTACGGCCAGGGTAAGCGGACCATGGCCCGTCTTTTGATTCGCACCCCGTCACCCGTAACCGTGGATGCGCAGCGTGACAAGGATGGCCTTGTCCTCACCCTGAACCAGGGCGGGGCGCCTGCGGTCGCGAAGGGTGGGGATAAGGGTGGGGATATCGACACCCTGATTCAGCAGGTCCAGGAGCACCACCCCGTGGCTGCGGGAGGGGAGGCAGTCGGCTCGGCCGCAGAGCCGGGAGCCGCAGAGCCGGGAGCAGGCGCGACTGCCGAGGTCGCCGCGGCAGACAACGGACGTGAAGAGCTCATCGTCTCCACGGTGCACTTCACCGGCCGCAAGATGAGTCTCGACTTCCAAGATGCGAGCATCACCTCGGTGCTTCGTCTCATCGCGGATACCGCAGGTATCAACATGGTCTTCGGCAAGGATGTCGACGGTAAGGTGACCATGCAGTTGA
The DNA here is from genome assembly GCA_001873295.1 of Nitrospirae bacterium CG2_30_70_394. Taxonomy (GTDB): domain Bacteria; phylum CG2-30-53-67; class CG2-30-53-67; order CG2-30-70-394; family CG2-30-70-394; genus CG2-30-70-394. Next base: position 20,251 of record MNYW01000065.1, read on the forward strand.
AAAACATCCCGTGGGACCAGGCCCTCGACATCGTTCTCAAGACCAATAGCCTCGGGATGAAGAAGGAGGGTGGGGTCTATCGCGTCGCCAAGCTCGAGGCGCTCCAGCAGGAAGAGGAGCAGCACATGGCGGTGAAACGGTCCAAGGAAAAGGCCGAAGATCTGGAGCGCGCCATCCTTTCCATTAACTACGCCAATGCCAAGGAGCTTTCTGGGGTGATCAAAGAGCTCCTGAGTACACGCGGCAAGATGGATGTGGATGTGCGTACCAACACCATCATCGTCAAGGACATTCGCTCGGTGGTGGAGGAGGCGAAGCAGGTGGTCGAGCACCTCGACCTCGCAACGCCGCAGGTGAGCATCGAGGCGCGCATCGTCGAGGCGACGACCAACTTTGCCAAGGAACTCGGTGTCCAGTGGGGTGGCCACTTCAAGGCGGGGCCCACCACCGGCAACCCCACCGGCCTCGACTTTCCGCACACGATCGGCCTGGTCGGGACCGCGGACTCCACCAACGGCTTTGCGGTCAACCTTCCCACCACCAAGACCGCCACAGGCGGGATCGGCCTCACCCTTGGCTCACTGACCAACGCCCTCTTCTTGGATCTGCGTCTGTCGGCTTTGGAGGAATCAGGTGAGGCGAAGGTGATTGCCAGCCCGCGGGTCACCACCCTCGACAACCAAGAGGCGATCATCAAGCAGGGTGACGAGATCCCCTTCCAGTCCACCTCGGCGAACCAGGGGACGCAGACCCAGTTCAAGGAGGCGCTCCTGCAGCTCAAGGTGACCCCGCACATCACCTCGAACAAGAAGGTCATCCTCAACATCGTCGCCAGCAAGGACACGCCCGACTTTGCCAATGCGGTCAACGGCCAGCCGGCGATCTCCAAGCAAGAGGCGTCCACCCAAGTCCTCCTGGCGAACCATGAGACCACGGTGATCGGCGGCATCTACTCGATCATCGAGGAAGATGCCAACTCGCGCATCCCCTTCCTGTCGCGCATCCCGTGGGCCGGCAACCTCTTCAAGAACCACAAGCACAAGCGTGACCGTAAGGAACTCCTCATCTTCATCACCCCGCGGATTGTCGATGAAGGTGTTTGAGGCGCGGTGGTGGGCGGAGACGACAGCCCGGCGTGAGATTTACGCGGTACAAAGAGAGATCGCCATGACCAACTATCGTGGGCTTGCGGTGATTGCCGTTGCTTCCCTCCTCTGTCTCGCCGGGTGCGGTTCGGGCGGCGGGGATGGCGCCGAGGACACCGGCAGTCTGGTAACCATTACCCAGCAGTCTGGTGCCACCCAGACGGTCAATGTTGATGTCGTGGGGGATGCACTCACCGACGCCAAGCTCAGCCTCACCTTCAAGAACGAGTCGGTCGTTCCGGAGGGGGCCACTGCGACCACCCTGGTCCTTTACGAGTGCACCGTGAGTTACACGAGCAAGGATCCGGTAGCGCCTCGTCTCAATCCGGCGGGTTGCTCCTTTGCGCTCACCGTGGAGCCTGATAGCTCTGTCGATGCGGATGTTGTGCTCGTTCCTCTTGGGACGATTGGCCAGTTCGTCGGCACCCCGGCTTCTCTTCCCGATCATCCGGTTGAGTATGACGCCCAATACACCTTTGAGTTCCGGAACACGCCGTTTGATCAGGGTCAGACTGTCCATTCGTCCTCCATCCGTTTTTCGATGGCCGACTTTGTCTCCACGACACCGTAGTTGTCGGCTTGTGAGTCACCCCTTGGGTACCTGAAATGAAACGTCAAACTCTCCATATCGCCTCGGTCGTGGCGTTGGTCCTGCCCCTCCTGCTGGCGGGCTGCTCGAGCAGCGGTAACGCGGGTGGACCGGATTCGGCAGGTG
>MNYW01000067.1 GCA_001873295.1 Nitrospirae bacterium CG2_30_70_394
CTACCGGATCCTCGTGCGCCAGGCGCACAGCTACCGGCGCTGGCAACGGGTGCGCGAGGCGTGGCGGGCGGCGGCGACCCACGCGCCCACCGCGCCACCCGCGGCGGTGGGCGTTGCCGATCTTGACCTGCGCCAGCGCATCGCCGCCGCCCTTGGCCGCCTGCCGCAGAGCCAGCGTGACTGTTTCCTCCTCGTCCACGGTGAGGGGTTCACCGTGCGCGAGGCAGCGGCGATCGTGGGCAAGGCGGAGGGGACGGTGAAGAGCCATCTGCACCGCGCCCTCACCCGCCTGCGCGCTGACCTCGACGACCTCCGCGGCTTCGAGGAGAGAGGGGTATGACCATGCACCAGACCATCGACTTGACCGGTGACGAGGCCGCCTTCATCCGCCGCCTCAACGATGGCTACGTCCCGCCGCCCATGGAGGTGGCGGCGCGCGTCGCCTTCGACCAGCGGCTGGAGGAGCGCCTCACCCGGCCCCGCCAGCTACGGTCGCCCCTGCTGCTGGCCACGACTGCCATGGCCGCTGTTTTTCTTTGGGTGGCGCTGCCGCGACCGGGCTCCGTCGCGCGCACGCCTCAGGCGACGGTCGCGGCGCCGCGTACGGTCGAGCCCACGGCGCTGGAGGAGATCCTGGCGGTCGACGACTGGGCGACCGGCGAGGTTGCCGACCTCGCCTTCGCCCTGCCCGCCGACTACCAGGTCCTCGCCGCCGACTACCTTGGGCGGTGAGACCACCCACCGCCTTCCCGCAGCAACGCAGGACAACCCTCATCAGGAGAAGGCCATGAAGACCCGCATGCAGACCCCTCATTTCCCAACCGGCGCTGGGCTCCTCGCCACGCTTTTCGCCGCCACCCTGATCCTCCCCCTCACCGCCCAGGCGGGCATGGGGCGTGGCGGTCCACCGAGTCCGGACCGGTGCATCGCCCGCCACGCGGAGAAGCTCGGCGTCGATGCGGCGACCGTGGCGCAGATCGAGGGTCTCGCCGCCGCCGCGCAGGAGGAGGCGAAACCGCTGCGCGACGCCCTGCGCGCGGCGCGCGAGCAGATGCGCACCCTGCTTGACGTCGATCAGCCCGACGAGGCGGCGGTGTTGGCCCAGTCGGACAAGGTGAGCGCGGCGCTGGCGGCGCTTCACCGTCACCACCTCGCTACCCTCCTGAAAATCCGCGCCCTGCTCACCTCGGAGCAGCGCGCCAAGCTCAAGGGGATGTGCTCCCCGGGGGGGGCCGGGGGTCCCGGGGGTGGCATGGGACCCGGTGGCTGGATGGAGCCGGGTGACGACGGCGAGCTGCCATGCGGCGCTGGAGGTCCGCCGAATCGGGCTTCCGGCAAGCCGTGTTGTGGCGGAGGGGCGCCGGCCGGCGATGGCCCGCCCGCGGCCGGCGCCGGTCGATCGTAGGCCGCGTCGGCTGTGGCGCGGCGGGCAGGGGGGCCTCCCTGCCCGCCGCGTGGTCACCGTGACCCGCGCCGCCGTCGCGCGTGGCCGGCCCGTTGGGCCGGGATCGCCGATAGGACGCTCCTACCGGAGGTGTTCAAGCGCGCTGGCCAGTGGTGCCGGAAACGGATCGCAATCGAAATCGGCCTTCGGTTCTCTCGCCCCGCTCCCGATTTTGCTGGCCCCAACGCGGGGTGGGGCCGACGCGGTGCCCTCTCGCAGGCCGCTATTCGCGGCCGGCGAGGTCGCCACCCCAACCGAGCTTGGCGCGCAGCACCGCGTAGTAGTCGTAGCCACCATCGTGGATGAGCTGTACCCGGTGCGGGGAGCGGCGGACGGTAATGCGGTCGCCGGTCTGGAGGTGGACCACCTCCTGGCCGTCGAGGGTGAGGTGGAGGTCCTGGTGGTCGGCGCGTAGGGCGATCTCCACGACCGCGTCGGCGGACAGGACCAGGGGGCGATGGGTGAGGGTGTGCGGGCAGATGGGGACCAGGGCGATGCAGTCGATCCCCGGGGTGAGAATCGGGCCGCCGGCGGCCATGCAGTAGGCGGTGGAGCCGGTGGGGGTGGCGAGGATGAGGCCATCGGCGCGGAAGGTGGTGAGCGGGCGGCCGTCGACGGCGACGTCGATGGAGGCGATCCGCGCCAGGGCGCCCTTGTTGATCACCGCGTCGTTGAGGCAGTGGTAGCGGGCCACCGTGGTGGGGCCGCGCACCACCTCGCTTTCGAGGAGCAGCCGCTCGTCGAGCCTGACCTCGCCGGTGAACAGGTGGGTGAGGGCGGTGCGCGCCTCGGGGAAGGGGGTGCCGGTGAGGAAGCCGAGGGAGCCGAGGTTGATCCCGAGGAGTGGGATCCCCGCCACCGCCGCCTCGCGCGCCGCGCCGAGGAGGGTGCCGTCGCCGCCAAGGACGAGGATGGCGTCGCACTCGGCGAACAGCTCCGGTCGCGGTGCCGCGGGGATCGCCGGGAAGAGGGAGGCGACGCCGCGCTCCACCAAGACCGAGCGGCCCTGGTGCTGGATCCACACGAGGAGGTCGGTGACCGGGTGGCCGAACTCCGCCTGCGGTCTGCAAATGACGCCGATCCGCTTGATCGACAGAGCGCAGCCGAAATCGCTGCTCACCGTGTGGTCCCCGCTTCGCGGCGCGCCACCATCACCGCCTCCAGGTTGCCCTTCGGGCCGCGGATCGGCGCGTCCATGGAGCCGACGATACGGAGGCCCAGATCGGCGGTCAATCGAACCACTCGTTCGATCACCGCGTTGCGCGCGCGCGAGTCACGCACCACGCCGCCTTTGCCCACCGCGCCTTTCTCCACCTCGAACTGCGGCTTGACCAGGGCGACCAACCAGCCGTCCGCGGCGAGGAGGGGGATGAGCTGCGGGAGGACCTGGGTGAGGGAGATGAAGGCGAGGTCACAGGTGATGCCGGCAAAACGCCGGCAGAGGATCGCCTCGGGCAGGCGCAGGCAGTGGGTGCGTTCGTAGACCTCGACGCGCGGGTCTTGGCGCAGGGGCCAAGCGAGCTGGCCGTAGCCCACGTCCACCGCGACCACCTTTTCGGCGCCGTGGCGCAAGAGGCAGTCGGTGAAACCGCCGGTGGAGGCGCCAACATCGAGCCAGAGGCCGGTGGGTTGCACCGCGAACCGCGCCAGCGCCGCGGCGAGCTTCACCCCGCCGCGGCTCACGTACGGGTGGTCGGGGTGGCGCAGGCGCAGGGCGTCATCCGCGGCCACCGGCGCCCCCGGCTTGTCCACCACCCGGTCGTTCACGAGCACCTGCCCGGCGCGGATGAGCCGCTCAGCGCGGGTCGTGTCGTCCGCCAGCTTCCGCGCGACGAGGGCGTGGTCAAGACGGGTGCGGGACATAGGCGGTGGCGCGGCGGCAGTGGGCGGGCGCGGCGGCCGCGTCTTCGGCGGAGCCACCGTAAGGTGCAGAGTCTGTCGGAGCTAGGTGAACGTGGCCAGCGGCGGCGGGTGCGCGCGGGTGCGGCGTGGTGGGTCGCGCAACGCGGGGTGGGCAGTGAACAACGGGCGATCCGCAAGCCGCGCTGCGCCCCGATCCCTGCGGGAGCTCAGCTCCCCGCGGCTGGGTCGATCGACCCGGTCCGCCCAGCGCCGCCCAGCGCGGCGCGGTCAGCGGCGCTCGACCGCCCACGTCGTACCCGCGCGCACGAAGGTGGCGATGCGATGGGCGATGGAGTCGGCGTCGAGGCCCGCCGCGGCGAGGAGCTGCGCGCGTGCGCCGTGGGAGGTGAACTGGTCCGGGAGGCCAAGGCGCAGGAGGGCAACGCCGGTGTGCTGGGTGTCGGCGAGGAGCTCGGCCACTGCGCTCCCCACGCCGCCGGCGAGCTGCCCCTCCTCCAGGGTGACCAGGCGGCCGGTGGTGGCCGCGGCGGCGAGGATGATCTCGTGGTCGAGCGGCTTGGCAAAGCGGAGGTTGACCACCTGCGCGTCGATCCCGTCGCGGGCGAGCAGGCCCGCGGCGGCGAGCGCCGGGGCGACCATGGTGCCGAGGGCGAGCAGGGTTACATCGTTGCCGGTGCGCAACCACTCACCCTTGCCAACTTCGAGTAGCTCGGGTGCACCGTCGAGGGGGACGCCGAGGCCCGCGCCGCGCGGGTAGCGCACCGCCGCTGGGGTGTCGAGGGTGAGGCAGGTGGCCAGCATGTGGCGCAGCTCCTGCTCGTCCTTCGGCGCCATCACCACGAAGTTGGGGATCGGCCGCAGGTAGGCGAGGTCAAAGACGCCATGGTGGGTGGGACCGTCCTCGCCCACCAGACCGGCGCGGTCGATGGCAAAGGTGACCCCGAGCCGCTGCAGGGCGACGTCGTGGATAAGCTGGTCGAAGGCGCGTTGGAGGAAGGTGGAGTAGATCGCCGCCACGGGCCGGAGGCCGTCGGCGGCCAGCGCCGCGGCGAAGGTGGCGGCGTGCTGCTCGGCGATTCCGACGTCGAAGAAGCGGTCGGGAAAGCGGCGGGCGAACTCGGTCAGCCCGGTGCCCGACTCCATGGCGGCGGTGATCGCGACGATCCGCGGGTCCCGCTCCGCCAGCTCGATCAGGGTGTCGCCGAAGACCCGCATATAGGTGGGCGGCGGGGTGGCGGCGCCGGTGCCAGTGCGTGGCTTGCCGGTGGCCACGTCGTACGGCCCGAGGCCATGCCACTTGGCCGGGTCCTTCTCGGCGAAGGGGTACCCCTTGCCCTTCTGGGTCGCGCAATGGACGAGGACCGGCCGGTGGAGCTTGGCGGCGCGCCCGAAGGCCTCGATCAGCGCCTTGATGTCGTGGCCCTTGATTGGGCCGATGTAGGCGAAGCCGAGCTCCTCGAAGAGCATCCCCGGGAGGATCGCCTGCTTCAGGCTGTCCTCCACCGACCGCGCGGCGCGCAACATCGGCTCGCCCACCCCGGGCAGGCGGTTGAGGAGCCGCTCCACAAAGGCGCGCAGCGCCTGATAGGTGTCGCCGGCAAGGTGGCGGGAGAGGTAGGCGGACAGGGCCCCAACGTTGGGGGCGATGGAGAACTCGTTGTCGTTGAGGACGACGATCAGCTCCTTGGCGAGGCCGCCGCCGTGGTTGAGGGCCTCGAAGGCAAGGCCGGCGGTCAGCGCCCCATCGCCGATCACCGCGATCGTTTTGTGGTGCTCGCCCTTGATGTCGCGCGCCGCCGCGAAGCCGAGGGCGGCGGAGACCGAGGTGCCCGCGTGGCCGGCTCCGAAGGGGTCGTGGGGGGACTCGGTGCGGCAAGTGAAGCCGGAGAGGCCGCCCGCCTGGCGGAGGGTGGCGAAGGCGTCGCGCCGGCCGGTGAGGAGCTTGTGGGCATACGCCTGGTGGCTCACGTCCCAGACGATCCGGTCCGTGGGTGAGTCGAAGCAGTAGTGGAGCGCCAGGGTGAGCTCCACCACCCCGAGGCTGGCCCCCACGTGGCCGCCGTTCACCGCACACACCTCGATTAGCCGCTCGCGGATCTCCGCCGCCAGGTTGGCGAGCTCGGCGAACGACAGCGGCTTCAGGTCCGCGGGGGAGTTGATCTGGTCGAGGAGAGACATGGAACAAGGCGGCGGGGGGGGCGGAAAGCAGCGAAGGATACACACGGTGGTGGCTCAATGCGCACCTTCCACGACCGCCCCCCCCAATAACCCCAGCGGCGCGGCCGCGCTCCCGAGGGGGGCAAGGTCGGCCACCGCCCGTTCGACCAGCTCCAGACCGAGGGCGCGCGCTGCCACCGGCCCGACGGCGCGGGCGTAGGAGGGGCGCGGCGGTGGCTCGACCGTCGCCTCGCCCTGCAGGTCGGCTCTGATTGCTACCGCCAGGCCGGCGTGGTGGGCGTAGCGGGTGAGCGCCTCCAGCGCCGCGGCGGAACCACCGCCGAGCAGGGCGCCGATGCGCACCGCGGTGGTGAACCAGGCGCCTGTCGTGTGGGTGTCGATGAACTCCAGCTCGGGCAGGGTCAGCGTCTCGCCGGGCCGGGCGAGACGCACCACCGCCTCCCCGGCCGCCGCCCCGCCCCCGCCGGCGCAACGGGCGAGGTCGTGGAGGGCCATCAGGCGCGCCGCCGCCGCGGGCGGCCCGGCCGGGTCGGCGAGGAGATCAAAGGCGAGGGCAAGCAGCGCGTCCCCGGCGAGTAGCTGCAGGGCCGCGTCGCCCCCGGTGCACAGCGCGTGGTGGCGGTAACAGGCGCGGTGGGCGATCTCCACCGCAATGGCCGGGCCGAGGCAGGCGCGGCCGTCGCCCCCCACCGCCTCCGCCGCGGCGATTACCGCGAGCGGGTAGAGGCGGGGTCGCGAGGCGGCGAAGAGCCGCTCCATCGCCTCGAAGAGCGGCCGCGGGTGGCCGTGGGGGAGCCATCCAACCAACGCCTCCTCCACCCACGCCTGGCGCGTGTCGAGATAGCAGGCGAAGCGCGCCTGCGGGTCGTCGTTCATCCCTCCGGATCCAGCGGAACCGTGGTCTCCTCGCCGCTGGCGCTGGTGACCAGCCGCTCCACCCGCCGCTCCGCCTCGTCGAGGCGATGGGTGCACCCCTTCACCAACGCCACCCCCTCCTCATAGAGGGTGAGCGACTCCTCGAGGGGCAACTCCCCCCTCTCGAGGCGGGCGACGATGGCCTCCAGGCGGGTGAGGGACTTCTCGAAGGACTCGGGTTGCTTGGCCATCCAGGGCTCCGCGGCGCTCTCCAGGAGGGGGCGAGTATCCGGCCCGCGGGAAATCGTGGTCAAGAAATGGGGGTTTCGTCGCCCGCGGGGTCGTGGCTCGATCCATCCTCCACGCCTGGCAGCATCTTGTGCCCGATCAGCTCGTCCGCATCACCGCGGGATCGTGGCTCGATCCATCCTCCACGCCTGGGGCGGTCGCCCAGCGGACCACCCAGGGGGGCGCTGGATGGCGGTCGATGCGGACCCCGCCGCCAACCTCCAGGTGGATGCGGAGCTGGCCGTCGAGGTCGGTGCGCAGGAGGCCTGCGGCGGGCAGGAGGTGGTGGAGGCGGGCGAGGACCGTGGGGTGGGGGTGGCCGAAGCGGCTCGCCTCGCCCACCGAGATCACCAGCCAGCGTGGCCGAGTGGCGGTGAGGAAGGGGGCGGTGGAGGAGGTGCGGCTGCCATGGTGGCCGACCTTGAGGAGGTCGCAGGCGAGGGCGGCGGGGGCGGCGGCGATCAGCGCCGCCTCGCCGGTCCGTTCCAGATCGCCGGTGAGCAAAAGCCGCCGTCCCGCCACCTCCACGCGCAGGACCTGGCAGGCGTGGTTCGGCGAGGTGGTGCGGTTGGCCGGGGTGATCGGGTAGAGGGCGCGAAGGGTGGCGTCGCCGAGGCGGGCGGTGTAGCCGGCGGTGGGGTGGCGCAGGCGCACGCCGCGGCGGGCCGCGAGGCGCCAAAGGGCCGCGTGGCTGCGGTTGATCGGCCGTCGCCACGGGTCCCAAAGCTCGCCCACCGGCAGGGTGGCGAGGACCGCGTGCAGGCCGCCCATGTGGTCCGCCTGCGGGTGGGTAAGGGCGACCACGTCGAGGTGGTCGATCCCGAGGCGGGCGAGGCTCGGGACCACCACCTCGCGGCCGAGGTCGAACTCCCCGCGGCCGGTTCCGCCGCCGTCCACCAGCAGGGTGTGGCCGTCCACCGTGCGCACGATCAGGGCGTCACCCTGGCCGACGTCGAGGGCGATCAGCTCGGCGGCCGGCGGCGCGCCGCGCAGGGCGGCGACACCGGCGCCCACCGCCACCGCCGCCGCCAGCGCGACCCCGGCCGGCCGGCGGCGCCACGCCGCCCACCCCGCAACCGCCCCAAGACCGATCCACAGCGGGGCGGGCGGCGCCAGGGTGAGGTGGCCGAAGGGCCAGGCGGCCACCCACCGGGTGGTGGCGATGAGCACCTGGGCGGCCCCGGTGGTGGCCCAGGTGATCGCCCCCCCCACCCCCGGCAGGGTGGCCGGGAGGGCGAGGGCGAGGAGGGCGGCGGGCAGGAGGATGAAGCCGAGCCACGGGATCGCCACCAGACTGGTGACCAGCCCCGCCGGGGCGAGGCGGCCGAAGTGGAGCCACGCCAAAGGGGTGGTCGCCGCCCACGCCGCCACCGTGATCCCGAGGGCGAGGCGGGCGCGCCCGAGGATGGAGGTGGCCCTCCCCCGGCCGCGGGCGACGAGGCAGATCGCCACCACCGCGGCGAAGGAGAGTTGGAAGGAGGCGAGGCCGATGGCCTGCGGCCACACCGCCAACAGGGCGAGGGCGGCGAGGGCCACGTTCCGCGCTGCCTGACTGCGCCGGCCCACGAGCGGCGCGAGGAGGGCCGCGGTCACCATGATCGCCGCGCGCAGGGTGGAGACGTGCGCCCCGGCGATGGCGGTATAGAGGAGGGTGGCGCCGATCGCGCACCCCCCAGCGATCGCCTGCGGGTGGGCCCACCACCGCCCCGCGGCCAGGGCGCGCAGGGGGAGGAGGTAGCGGGCGGCGAGGTGGGCGAGGAAGAAGACGTAGCCCGCCACCAGGCCGACGTGCAGGCCGGAGATGGCGAGGAGATGGGCGAGACCCGCGTCGGTGAAGGCGTCGCGGAGGTCGGGGGCGAGGCCCGATAGGTCGCCCAAGGTGAGGGCGGCGAGGAGCGCCGCCACCTCGGGTGGGAAGCGGTGGTTCAGGCGCGCGCGTTGAAAATCGCGGAGGTGTTGGAGGAGGCGGCCGGGGGCGAGGCGGGAGGGGGGGGCGAGCAGGCGGAGGTGGGCGGTGGTCGCCGTCGCCTCCCAGAAGATTCCCTGACGCGCCCGCCACTGGCGGTGGTCGAACAGGCCCGGGTTCTTGTAGGTGCGCGGCGGGTGGAGGGCGGCGGCGAAGGTGAGGCGGGCCCCGGGCTCGATCCACGCCTGGGGCGCGCCGTAGACCGCCACCCCCAGGTCGATCCCCTGGGGGGTGGCGTCGAGCTTTTCGGTGCGCAGGACAAACCGCTGGCGCTCCGCCTCGCGTTGCACCAGGCCGCTGACCGTGCCGGTGATCTCCACCCGGCCGTGGGGGATCTGCGCCACCTCCGCCGGCGGCGGCGCCAGGCCGCCGTGCACGACCCAGAGGAGCAGCGCTGCGCCACCGCCCGCTCCCACCGCCGCCAGCGGGTGGAGTCGAGCCCATGCCGCGGCCACCCCGAGAAGGAGCGCGAGGGCGACGGGCGCGACCTCTCCGTGGGGATCGGGCCAGAGGTGGGCGAGGGCAAGGCCGGCGACCACCCCAAGGGTGAGGCGGGCGAGGGGGTCGCGCGGCAAGAACGGGCTGGGCCGCATGGCTCACCGTGGCTCGTGGATGCGCGCCGGCCCCCACGCGCCCGCGGGCGGTCGCCTCGTCCGCGGTTGCAGGAGGTCGCCCGTGGCGCACCGCAAACGCTGCGTGTGGCCACCGCAACAACCCCCCAGCGCGGGCGGGCGGGCTCCTCTCGGACCGGCCCACCTCGGTGTGGAGGGGGTCGCGCGCGCGACGATTTCGGGTGCGAGGTACAGGCGGGGGGTGGGCGTGCTCATCCGTGAGGCTTCGCCAGGGTCGAAGCGGCTACGGAACCACGAACGGTGGGGGCGGGGAAGGGGTTGGCACCCGAGCGCTCGCCGGCGGGGGTAGCCCTGTTCGCCACCAGGCAGGCCTGCTCGCCACCAGGCAGGCGGAGGCGAACCGTCTGTCCAACCGGCCGCACCGGATGGGTGGCTAGCCGTTGGCCTGCCGAAGGAGGGTGAAGGCGGTCTCGCCGGTGCGGTGGGTCGCCTCCACCCGCAGGGTGGCCGGGAGGGTCGGGGGGGTGCGGGTGGCGTGCTCCACCACGATCAGGGCGCCCCCGGCGAACAGCGACCCGCGGGCGAGGTGGGCGAGGGTGGCGGTGAGCAGCGGCTCGGCCGCGTAGGGGGGGTCCAGGAAGAGGAGGTCGAAGGGGGGGGTGAGGCGATCGAGGGCGGCGGGGAGGGGGCGGCTGACCACCACCGCACCGGCCGGCGCGAGGTCGGCGAGGTTGGCGCGCAAAGCCAGCAGGGCGGCGCGTCCCGACTCCACGAAGCAGCAGGTGGCGGCGCCGCGCGACAGGGCCTCCAGGCCGAGGGAGCCTCCGCCGGCGAAGAGGTCGGCGACCCGCGCCCCGTCGACGGGGCCGAGGCGGGCGAACAGGGCCTCCCGCGCCCGGTCGGAGGTGGGGCGCGTGGCGCTCCCCTTGGGGGTGTGCAGGCGGCGCGATCCGAGCGATCCGGCAATGATGCGCATGGGGGAGGGTATCGCGGACGCCGCCGCCGTTCATGTCGATGGGGGCGGCCGCCACCACGGGCGGCCCTTCGCTACAGTGGCAGTAGGGGCGGGGAAGGAGGTCCATCATGGGAACCACCACGCGAAGATCGATCCACCGGCGGGACCGCTTGGTGCCAGAACGCGACCGGGATGCCTACGCCATCCCCGAGAAGCTGCCCGAGAATACGGTGTGCCCGGGCTGTGGTGCGCTCTATGAGCGCGGCCGGTGGCAGTGGGCGACCGCGAAGGGGGAGGGGGCGAACCACCTCTGCCCGGCGTGTCACCGCATTCGCGACCACCAGCCCGCCGGGGTGGTGACCCTCGGCGGCCCGTTTTTCGTTCACCACGGTCAAGAGATCGTCGGCCTCCTGACCCAGGAGGCGGAGAGGGAGGAGCGTGAGCACCCGCTCCACCGGGTCATGGGGGTGGAGGGGGAGGGGGAGGGGATGGTGGTGCAGACCACCGATGTCCACCTTGGGCGTCGCCTCGGCGAGGCGATCCACCACGCCTACGGCGGCGACCTCTCCATCCAGTACGCGGACGACGAGCAGTTGGTCCGGGTCCACTGGCGGCGGTGAGGAGGGGGGGCGCCGGTCGGACTGTGTCGCGCGATGCAGGCAGCCCCCCGCGCGCGCGGAGGGGGAGAGCGCGCGAGGAGGCTTCCGGTGGGGGTTCCGGGCAGCCCCCCGCGCACGCGGAGGGGGAGTTGAGGGGTTGGGGTGGGGTGGGGCGGAACTACGGCAGCCCCCCGCGCGCGCGGAGGGGGAGGACTGGCCGGTGACCTGCGCTGCAGTGGTGACCGGCAGCCCCCCGCGCGCGCGGAGGGGGAGATGAGCCGGATGCCCGTGGTCGGGCTGCCTACCGCCAGCCCCCGCGCGCGCGGAGGGGGATAAGATCCGCCCTGCCTCGATCATCGTGTCGTCCGCCAGCCCCCGCGCGCGCGGAGGGGGAGCGGTCGTAGATCACCCAGGGGCCCAGTCACGAAGAACGGTTTACGAGTCCGGGTCCACGGGTCATCGCCCACGGGTCCGGCCGCAGTCCGCGCGCTTGCTGGCGATCGACCCAGTCCGCCAGCCTCCTACGCCGCCCCGCGCAGGTCGTAGCGCGCCATCATCACCGTGAGGACGACGGTGGCGGCGATGAACGCCTCGACGCTGAACGGCCACAGGAGCAGGCAGACCGCGTAGTAGGCGGTGCGCAGGCCGTGGCGGAAGTCGAGTTGGAAGTCGGCGAGGTAACTGGTCAGGTCGGCAACGCGCGCCGTCGCCTCGGCCGGGTTGCCGGCGGTGAACCAGTGGGCGGCGAGGACCGCCCGCAGCGCCCAGACAAACTCGAGAAAGGCAAGGGCGAGGACGATCGCGAGGGCAAGGAGCTTGAGCTGGGCGAGGAGCGGGGAGGGGTGGCCGAAGATGCGGGTGACCTCACACAGGGCGCGCAACCGCTCGCCCGACAGGAGGAGACCGAATGTGCCACCGAGGGCGAGGATGGTCACCGAGCCGAGGAAGATCGCCGGCCGGGCGAGGTTGCGCAGGGCCTGGATGAAGACGATCGGCTCGTCGCGTGCGAGCAGGCTGGTGGTCCACTCCCGCTGGCGGGTTTGCAGGCGACCGAGGCGGGTCGAGGCGGGGGCGCGGCGGGTGCGGCGGCCGTGGTACCACTCGTAGCCGCGCCAGCAGGCGAGAAAGAGGGCGAGGGCGGTCCACTCCAAGAGCGCCCGCAGGGGCAGGGTGGGAAGGGCGATGGTGGCCACGGAAATCTCCTGGCGGTTCGGCGCGGGGTCAGGCTGCGCGCCTCGGGTATCCAGAGGGGCAACGGCAAGGTACCGCGCGCACCGTCGCCGGGGAACTTGGGTGGCGTCGCCACGGGAGCGCGGCCGCGCCAGGGGCGGCGGCGGTCCGGGCGGCTACACCTCCCGCCCCATGGCGACCTCGTCGCAGGCCTCGCGCTTCGGGCAGGCGAGGCAGTCGCCCCAGATCTTCATGGGCAACACCGCCTTGTCGATCTGCCGGAAGCCGAGGTGCTCGAAGAACTCGACGCGGGCGGTAAGGGCGAAGCAGTAGTGCATCCCGCGTTGGCGGGCCTGGTGGAGCAGCGCCCGGACCATGGCTCGGCCGAGCGCGTTGTGGCGGTGGTCGGGGTGGACGACCAGGGAGCGCACCTCCGCGAGGGAGTCGGTGAACCGCTTCAGCCGCCCCATGGCCACTACCCCCCCGTCGATCTCGGCCACCAAAAACTCCGCGCGGTAGGTGGCCAGCTCCGCACCCACCACCGGCAGGAGGAAGTCGCCGGCCTGGTGGGGTTCAGCGAGGGCGAGCATCGCGGTGTCGTCTGCCACGGTGGCAACACGGATCGTGGTGGAAGGCATCGCGCGCGGGGGGAGGGGGGAGACGGGTGCGACACCGGTCCACACCCGGCGCCGATTGTCGAGGCAACTTCGCCCCAAACAAAAGGGTCGCCCGCGCCTGCTGGGTGGCGGCAGGGGAAGCGGCCGTCTCCGGTGCGGCCCACCCAGGTGGATGTTGCCGGCGGCCTTGCGCTGCCGAGCCGCCCCAGCGCGCGGGGTGGGATCGCGCAGGGGGCTGGGGGAAAGGAGGGTGCTGCTCGCTGCCGGTGGCGCCTCCCTCGCGCCCCCAATCCCCGTGTCGCGCACGCCGCGAGCGCGTCGCGACTCGGCCCCTCTCGATTCCCCCCGCATCCCGGGCCGACCGAGGCCGGCCCGGGAGGTCTCTCTTCCCTCGCGGGGAGGAGGAGGAGAGCGAGGGAAGGGGAGACACCTGCACTCTAGCCATACGGCTGCCACTCGGCATGGCGCGGCGGGGAGGGTGGGGGAGCTTCCCCCGATCGACGGCGAAGCGGCGAAGCCCCTCCCCATCCCGGGCGCGGATCGCCCCGGAAGCAGCGGGCCCGAGCCCGGATCGACCCGTTCGTAGAGCGATGTGGGGCTCGTGCGACGAAGAACGTCCCACGAGTCCGCCCACGAGTCCGGCCGTGGGTCCGCGCGCCTCAGTCGCTCGACAAAGTCCGTGCGCCTCCGTGCCCCACGAAGCGCTACGCGCGGTTGGATCGGACTCTGCGCCTGCTGCCTCTCGCCCGCTCGCCAAGGTCCAATCCGCCCATGGCGCGGGATTACGCCGGGGGTCGGGTACCCGGGGTGCAGGTGGGGCGGTCGCTGGCGGTATCGACGTGGTGGAAGCAGCACGAGCGGGTGTCGCGGCAGGGCATGCGGCACCGATCCGGCCGCAGGCCGTCGCTGGCGCCGGCGGCGGCGGTGGGCTGGCGGCCGTACTCGACCGCGGGCGGGGTGGCGTGGCCGAAGCCGTCGCCGCTCGTGCACGCGGCGCCACACAACGGGCCGTGGCCGGCTTCGCCCGAGGATTGGAGCGCGCCGGCCACGGCCGGCCGGGCAGCGGCGAGGACGAGGACGAGGATGAGGAGAAGGAGTCGTGCCATGGAAAGAGCTGCTGCCCGGGATAAGCGGGTCACAGCAACCGCCATGCCATCGCTCGCGGGGAGCGTGGCAACTCAGCACAAAACCAGAGCCACCAAGGTTTTGCGGTGGGCGCCTCGGGGCTAGGCCCAAAGGGTTGCGGCGCGCCGGTCTCAGTTTGAGACGGGCGGCGCGGCGTACCGCCTCCCCCCTGGCTACAGTGAGGGCGATGGCCTCCCACGATCCCACCCCGGCGCGCGGCCAGGAGATCAGCGTTGCCCTGGTGGCGGCGCTCGAGCACCAGCGGCCGCCCCTGTTTGACCCGCGCGGCTGGTTCGCGCCGCTCATCGGCCGGGCCCTGGCGGACACCGCCTTCCGCACCGCCCTCTTCCGCTTCATCGACTGCCTGCCGGTCCTCGCTTCTCCCCCCGCGGTGGTGGACCACCTGCAGGCGTACCTCGCCGGCGCCGACCTCCCGCCCGCCCTGCGCACCGCCCTCCACCTCGCCGGTGGCCGCTGGGCCGCACCGGTGGCGGCGGCGGCGGTGCGGCGCAACGTCCGGCGCCTCGCCGCCCAGTTCATCGCTGCTCCCGGTCCGGGCGAGGCGGGGGCGGTGGTGGCGCGGTTGGCGGCGGCGGGGGTGCGGGTCACCGTGGACCTCCTCGGCGAGCGCACCTGCTCGGCGGTCGAGGCGGCCACCCACCTCGCCGGCTACCGCGCCCTGGTGGCGGAGGTGGCGGGGCGGGTGGCGCGCGGCGACGGCTCCATCTCCGTGAAGGTGAGCGCCCTCGATGCGCACCTCGACGCCGTTGCCACCTCGGCCTGCGTGGCGCGGTTGGCGCGGGGGGTCGGAGGTTTGGTGGAGCAGGCGGAGGCGGCGGACCTCCTCCTCTATCTGGACATGGAGGACCACGCTCTCAAGGGGATCATCCTCGACCTCTTCGAGCGCCTCGCGGACGACCACCCGCAAGCGCGCCTCGGCTGTGTATTGCAGGCGTACCTGCGGGAGAGCGAGGCGGATTGCGCGCGGGTCGTGGCCATCGCGCGCCGCCACCCGGGCCACCTCTCCGTGCGGTTGGTGAAAGGGGCGTACTGGGACACGGAGGTGGCCCTGGCGCGCCAGCGCGGCTGGCCGGTCCCGGTCTTCGCGACGAAGGCAGAGACGGACGGTGCCTTCGACCGCCTGGCGGCGCGCCTCCTCGGCGAGGCGGCGCTCCTCTATCCGGCGATCGCCAGCCACAACGCCGACTCCCTGGCTCGCGCCTTGGCGGTGGCGGAGCAACTCGGCCTCAGCCCGGAGGCGTACGAGGTGCAGCTCCTCTACGGCATGGGCGAATCCCTGGCTCGCGCCCTGGTCGGGCGCGGCGTGCGGGTGCGGATGTACCTGCCGGTGGGCGAGCTGCTGCCCGGGATGGCGTACTTCGTCCGGCGGCTGCTGGAGAACACCGCCAACACCTCGTTTTTGCGCCACACCTACGCGCCGGCCATGGCGGCGACGGTGGCCCGGGTGGCGACGAAAGCACCGGCGCGCGGGTCGAGTGTACCGGCCGCGGTCGCGGTGGCGGCGCCCCTCGCCCCCGCCCCCCCCGCGTCGCCGGCGGTAACGCCCCCGGGGTTTGCCAACGAGCCGACCCTCGACTTCAGCGATGGTTCGGTGCGCGCCGAGTTTCAGGAGGCGATCGAGCAGGTCCGCGGGGAGCTCGGGGTGGAGGTGGCGGCGGTGGTGGGCGGCGGCGACCGGGCCACCGGCGATTGGGTGGACTCCGTGAATCCCGCCCACCCGCTCCAGGTGGTGGCGCGCTTCCACCGGGTCACTCCGAAGCTAGTGGCCGAGGCGGCCAGCGCCGCGGCGGCGGCCCTGCCGGCCTGGTCGGCGACCCCGGCTCCGGCGCGCGCCGCGCTCTTGCGGCGCGCCGCCGACTGGCTTGCCCAGCGGCGCCACGCGGCGGCGGCGTGGGAGATCTTCGAGGCGGGCAAGCCGTGGCGCGAGGCGGACGCGGATGTGGGCGAGGCGATCGACTTCCTGCGCTACTACGCCGGCGAGGCGGAGCAGCTCGGCGCGGGCCACCGCTACCCCTCCCCGCCCGGGGAGCAAAACCGCGGCCGCTATCTCGCGCGCGGGGTGGCGGCGGTGATCGCGCCGTGGAACTTTCCCCTCGCCATCCTCACCGGCATGACCGCGGCCGCCTTGGCCGCTGGCAACACCGTCTGCCTCAAGCCGGCGAGCGCGACGGTGCGGGTGGGGCGGCTGTTGGTAGATGCCCTCATCGCGGCGGGGCTTCCACCCGGCTGCCTCCAGTATCTGCCGGGGGAGGGCGGCGAGGTGGGCGCCGCGTTGGTGGCCGAGCCGCGAGTGGCGCTCATCGCCTTCACCGGCTCGCGCGCGGTGGGGCTCGCGTTGAACCAGCAGGCGGCGGCAGTGGTCCCGGGCCAGCGGTTCGTCAAGAAGGTGATCTGCGAGATGGGTGGCAAGAACGCCCTGATCGTCGATGACGACGCCGACCTCGACGAGGCGGTGGTCGCGATCCTGGCCTCGGCCTTTGGCTACGCCGGCCAGAAGTGCTCGGCCTGTTCGCGGGTGATCGCGGTGGGGTCGATCCACGCGCCCCTCCTCGCCCGCCTCGCGGGGGCGGTGGAGGAGCTCATCACCGGCGATCCGGCCGACCCCGCCACCCAGGTGGGGCCGCTGATTGACGCGGCCGCCCAGGCCAAGGTGGAAGGCTACGTCGCCCTCGGCGAGAGGGAGGGGAGGCTCGCGGCGCGCGGGAGCTGCCCGGCGGAGGGGTACTACGTCGCCCCCGCCTTGTTTCGCGCCATCGAGCCCCACCACCGCCTCGCCCAAGAGGAGGTCTTTGGGCCGGTGGTGGCGCTTATGGCCGCGGCCGACCTCGAACAGGCGGTAGCGACCGCCAACGGGACCGACTACGCCCTCACCGGTGGCCTCTTTTCCCGCCACCCGGGCCACCTCGCCTACGTGCGTGACCACTTGCGGGTCGGCAACCTCTACCTCAATCGCGCGATCACCGGCGCCCTGGTCGGCCGCCAACCGTTCGGCGGCTTCGGCCTCTCCGGCATCGGCTCGCAGGCGGGCGGCCCGGACTACCTCCGCCAGTTCTGTCTCCCCCAGAGCGTCTGCGAGAACAGCCTCAGGCGTGGCTTCGCGCCCGAGACCCTGGAGTAGGTGGCGGCCATGGCCGGGGGAGCCCGAGCGAACCCTGGCTGGCGTGGGGACGGCCCAAGATTCACCGTTGCCGAGTTGGGCGATGGATCGCGAACCGAGTCGTTACCGTCCCGCATGCGCGGGGGAAGGGAAACTTGTATGCCGATCTCCCAAATGGCCGCGCGGAGCTACGGCCGGGCCGCGCTTGATTTGCGGGACGAGGCGCGGGCACCGGCCCTGGAGGGGGCGCGTGCGGCCCTCGAGTCTTTTTACTTCGCCTTCAACCAGCGCTCTCTCGCCGCCCTGGAAGGTGTCTGGGCGCCGGGGCCGCTCAGCGCGCTGGCCAATCCCCTGGGTGGGATCGTGCGGGGGATCGCGGAGATCCGGGCGCTCTACCAGCGCATTTTCGATGGCCCCGCGCGCGTCTGGGTGGAGTTCTACGACGTGGTGGAATACGTGGGCGAGGAGAGCGTGGTGTTCGCCGGGCGCGAGCGCGGCGAGTTCACCCGCGCTGCGCTCACCCTCCCGTTGGCGATCCGCACGACTCGGGTGTTCCAGTATTTTGGCGACCAGCTTGGCTGGCGGCAGGTTCACCATCACGGGTCGATCGATGACCCCGCCACCCTCGGCCGCTACCAGGCGGCGGTCCGTGAGGCCTGATCGGCGCCGGGGCGAGTTGGCTTTGCGATCGCCAGCCGGAAGGTGGCGGCGGCGCGGCGGGTGTCTCTCCCGGCGCCCGGGCGCGGCCGGCGCGCCGTGATCGCAGATCGCTGATCCCGGGTTCCCGCCCCATGCGCCCGCGCCTACCATGGGCGCGGGTCAACCCCCGCCGGTGCGCCATGGTGAAGCTTCTCGATCGCTACGTCCTCACGGAGGTCGGTCCCCCCTTTCTTCTGGGGATGGGGGTCTTCACCTTTCTCTTCCTGATGAACCAGCTCGTCCGCCTGGCAGACTTGATCTTGGTCCAGGGGGTGGGGGCGTGGCAGGTGTTCAAGGTGCTGGCCTACACCCTGCCGTCCCTGGCGGTCTTTACCATCCCCATGGCGGTCCTCCTCGGGGTGGTGGTCGCCTTCGGCCGCATGTCGGCGGACTCGGAGGTGACCGCCCTGCGCGCCGCGGGCGTCTCCCTCTACCGCCTCCTCGGGCCGGTGAACCTGTTCGCCTTCGTGGCCTTCCTCTTCACCGCCTACACCACCGGCTATCTAGTGCCGCAGGGGAACCAGGCGCTGAAGCGGTTGCTCTACGAGATCGTCCGCGAGGGGATCGGCGGCGGCATCAAGCAGCACATCTTCAACAACGACTTTGCCGGCATGACGATCTACATCAACAGCACCGACGTTACCGGCTCCACCCTCCTGGGGGTGGTGATCCACGACGAGCGGCGGGACGACCAGTTGCAGACGATCACCGCCCGGCGAGGGACGATCCGCCAGGACCCGGGCACCTTCCGCCTGCTCCTCCACCTGGAGGATGGCACGCTCCAGCAGACCGCCGCGGGCAGCGACCGCTTCCGCATCGTCGAGTTCGCCAACTACGACCTGGCGATCGAGCTTCCGGCGGTGGACCCGAACTCGCACCGCTTCCGCAAGCGGGTGAAGGACTATTCGATGGAGGAGCTGCGCGAGGCGCGCCGGGCGACCGTGGGCGACGCGGAGAATTGGCTGCCGGTGGAGGTGGAGATCCACCGTCGCTACGCCCTGCCGGTCACCTGCTTTCTGTTCGCCTCCATTGGCCTCCCCCTCGGGGTGCGGTCGCGGCGCAGCGGTAAGTCCGCCGGCTTCGCCACCGCCATCGGCGTGGTCCTGGTCTATTACCTCCTCATGGCCGCGGGGGAGAGCCTCGCCCAGAGCGGCGCCCTGCCGGTGGTGGTGGCGGTGTGGATCCCCAACCTTTTGTTCGCGGCCGCGGCGGTGTGGCTGCTGGTGCGCACCGTCTACGACATGCCGACCCGCCGCCATCTTCTCTGGGAGCGGCTGCTGCGCCGCGTCCGCCGTCTCACCACCCTGCCGGGGTTTGGGCGGTGAGCGCCCTGCCCGCGGGGAGCACGCCGAGTCTGGCGGCCGCCTCCAATCGGGGGGGTTGGGAGGGCGGCCGCTGGCCCAGATTGCGCACCGTGCGGAGCGCTCGGTGGGCCGCTGGGAGGTGGTCGGACTCGGTCGAGTGGTTCGCAAGCAGGCGGGATCGAGTCCGCAGCAAGGGTTGTTCGTCGAGCCTAGCCAGACGCGGTCACGAAGAACGCGGCGCCCTCCGAGCCCCGCACCGAGTTTCGTTCCCGGCCCTGTTCCGAGCCTTCGCCGGCGCGCGGGGCAAGGTCCGACCGGCTCCGCACCACGAGCCACGGGGCGTGCTGGGCGCCGCGCGGCGGGGCGCCGCGGTCGCGCGGGGCAAAGTCCACTACCCCCCGCACGCGGCGGGCGGCGGGCGGCCGGCACGGGGGGCGAAGCGATGCTGATCCTCGACCGCTACGTCCTTGCCACCTTCGGCCGCTACCTCCGTCTCACGGTGGCGGCGGCGTTGGCGTTGGTCTTCGTGGTCGAGCTCTTTGACCGGGTCGACGAGATCATCGCCAACCACGCCGGTCTCGTTACTGCGGCGGAGTACTTCCTCTTGCAGGTGCCGGTGGTCGCCTTCCAGCTCATCCCGGTGCTGGTCATGCTTGCCACGATCCTCGCCCTCTCCACCCTGTCGCGCGACTCGGAGGTGGTGGCGATGCGCGCCGCCGGCGTCTCCGTCTATCGCTTGGTCTGGCCGATTCTGCAGGCGGGGATGGGGATCGCCCTGCTCCTCTTCCTCTTTGGCGAGCTGGTGATCCCACGCCTCCACCACCAGGCCGACCTCATCAAACAGACCGCCATCCGCCGGCAGGAGGCGAACGAGGCGCTCGCCACCAGCAACATCTGGCTGCGCGGCGAGGCGGGGCGGATCTACTACGCGCGCCGCTTCATCCCCGGCCAAGCGACCCTCGAGGGGGTCACCTGGTTCGACTTCGACGCCACCTTCCGGCTGGTCAGTCGCACCGATGTGGCGCGGATGGTGGGGGAGGGGGAGCGGTGGCGGATCGAGGGGATCGTGGAGCGCCACTTTGGCGCCGGCGGCGAGGTGGAGGTCCACCAGCTCGCCACCGACAACCGCGTCCTCCCCGAAGGGTTGAATGCCTTTCGGCGGGTGAAGAAGCGGCCCGAGGACATGAACGTGGTGGAGCTGCGCCGCTACATCCGGCGCACCGCCAGCGAGGGCGGCGAGGTGGTCAATCTGCGCGCCGACCTCCATGCCAAGCTCGCCCGGCCCTTCGCGGCGGCGATCCTCACCCTCCTCGCCGTCCCCTTCTCCATCCACCGGCCGCGCAGCGGCGGCGCCGGTAGCTCCGTGGCCCTCGGCCTGGCCCTCGCCCTCGCCTACTGGTTCCTCCTCCAGGTGTCCATCTCCCTCGGCCACGCGGGCAAGCTGCCGCCCCTGGCTGCGGCGTGGATCGCCAACCTCTTCTTCGCCGCCCTCGGGACCTACCGCCTGCTGCACTTGGCGCAGTGAGGGCGGGAGCCACAACGGGTTCAGACCCTCGCCACCGGTTGGCGCCGCCGGTCGAGGTAGAGGACGAGGGTGGCCACCACCACCACCACGGAGATGAGCTGCGAGGTGGAGAGGTGGCCGTGGAGGAGGAGGCCGCGTTCGCCATCGCCGCGGAAGAGCTCGACGGTGGCGCGGGCGACGCTGTAGAGGGCGAGGTAGAGGAGCATCACCTGGCCATCGAACCGTTTGTGGCGGCGGAAGGCCCAGAGGATGGCGAACAGGGTGAGGCCGGCCACGCTGTCGTAGAGCTGGGTCGGGTGGAGGCCGGCGCCGGTGGGGGCGAGGGAGTTCGGGTCGTGGAAGTGGATCGCCCACGGCAGGTCGGTCGGCTTGCCGTAGCAGCAGCCGGCGGCGAAACAGCCCCACCGGCCAATCCCCTGGCCGAGGGCCACCGCGGGGGCCACCAGGTCGGCGTATTGCCACGCCGGCAGGTGACGCGGCAGGAGGTAGAGGAGGGAGGCGACCAGGCCGCCTCCGACGCCGCCATAGAAGACCAGGCCGCCGTTCCACACGGCGACGATCTCCCCAGGGTGGTGGAGGTAGTAGGAGGCGTTGATCGCCACATACAGCAGCCGCGCCCCGGCGAGCGCGCCGATGATCCCCCAGAACATCCAGTCCATCACCCGCTCGCGCTCCGCCCCGACCCGCCGCGCCTCCGCACTCACCACCGCCATCCCCGCGAGGTAGGCGGCGGCGAGAAGGATGCCGTAGGTGTGGACGGTGAGCGGCCCGAGGCGGAAGAGGATCGGGTGCATGGGCGAAAGGGTACGCGGGAAGCGCGCTGGCCGGTACCGGCTGGTGGCCGGTTACTGGCCGAGGAACTTGCCCGGGTAACGCTTCTCCAAGTAGCCCGTGTGGTCGATGGCCGCCCGGGCGGTCTCGTAGTTGAAGTCGCCGCCGTGGCCGTCGGGGCAGCGATCGCCGTGGCACGGCCGGCACGTCTCCGCGGTGGGAATGTCGAGGCCGAGCCGGAGGTTCTGGGCGCGGGTCTCGGTGGAGTGGGTCCGCTCGTGGGTCATCGCCTGGGCGTAGAGGCCGCCCGGGCCGTGGCAAGTCTCACACTGGATACCGAGGAGCTTGCGCGACTTCTCGCCGCGCAGGATGAAGCCGGTGGTGTGGCAGACGAGGCACTGGGGGGAGTCCTGCTTCTCTTTCGGGAGGACGGTGAAGGCGCGGGCGTGGGGGCTGTTACTCCAGATTTGGTACTCGCTGAAGTGGCAGTCCTTGCACAGGGTCGCCCCCACGTAGGCGGGGCGGCGGTCGCCGCTCAGGGAGTACGACGGCGGGGCCGGGGCGGTGGTGCAGGCGAAGGTGGCGAGCAGGAGGGGGAGTACAAGGCGTCGCATGGGGTCCTCAAATAGTTGGGGTCAGGTCTTTACTTGATACTCCACATCCGACACTCGACTCTCGTGCGTAACGTTGGAGAACGTGGAGTATAAAGTAAAGACCTGACCCCAATCTTCTTTAGGGTGCGCGACTCACCGTCCCCCTTGGCCAACCGAAGAGGCGGCCATAACCACCCCGCGCTACCGGTGAGGCGACCATGACCAACGGAATCGATGTGGAGCTGGATGGGATCCTGGCGTGTCAGTGGGTCGCCAGCGAGACGGGAACCGACGAGGTGGTGGTCAGCCAGATCCTCGGCGCCTTCACCCGCTACCTGTGTCAGCTCGGCCTGGCGGAGGTGGAGCGCCAGGGCGATGGCACGGTGGACGTGACCCTGATCCTGCCCGGCGAGTAGGGGCGCGCGGGCGGTGACCGCGCGGCGGTCCGCGGCGCCGGTGGTGGGCGGGGCGACCGCAGCGGGTTCGCGCGCCGCCGGCCGCCGCCGGGTTGGCGTGGCGAAAGGCTGGCCG
>MNYW01000075.1 GCA_001873295.1 Nitrospirae bacterium CG2_30_70_394
GATCGTGGTGGTTCCCAGCACCCCCTCCCCCTGCTTCGCTCCCCCTCACCCCTGCCTCTCCCACAAGGGGAGAGGAGCCATGAGAGTCCCTGTGGGAAGGATTGATTGAGCCGGCCGGGGTGAGGGGGCGGTCGATCGTCGAGATGGGGTCGTGAATCGATGACCGTCCGCCACGCCTTCACCGTGGATGTGGAGGATTGGTTCCACATCCTCGACTGCCCCCAGAGCCCGCCCCCCGAGGAGTACGCCTCCTTCCCGTCGCGGGTGGAGGCGAACACCGGGCGGGTGCTCGACCTCCTCGACGAGTACTCGGTGCGTGGCACCTTCTTCGTCCTCGGCTGGGTGGCGGACCGCTACCCGCGGCTGGTGCGGCGGATCGCCGAGGCCGGCCACGAGATCGGGGTCCACGGCTACCACCACGTCCTTGCGTCGACCCTTTCGGACCGGGCGCTGGAAGAGGACACGCGGCGCGCGGTGGAGGCGGTCGCGGCGGCGGCGGGGGTGGCGCCGGTGGGCTACCGCAGCCCGGGAGGCTCGCTGCTGCCGCGCCAGCGGTGGCTCTTCGATCTCCTCCTTGAGCTGGCCATCGCCTTCGATGGCTCGGTCTATCCGCGCGGAGGCGGGCTGGCGGAGGCCGAGGGGTCTCCGGATCGCCCCTACGTCATCGCCCGCGCGGGTGACGCGGTGCTGTGGGAGTTCCCATCCACGGTGCGGCAATGGTGCGGGGTCCGCTGGGCCTTTGCCGAGGGCGGCTACCTGCGCCTCCTGCCCCTGCGGTTGGTGCGCCGCTGGTTCGCCGAGCGGGCGGCCGCCGGCCTGCCGGTGAGCCTCTGCCTCCACCCGCGCGAGCTCGACCCGGAGCAGCCGCGCTTGCCCCTGTTGCCCCTCAAACAGTGGCGCACCCAGGTGGGGCTACCGCGGATGGAGGCGAAGGTGCGGGTGCTGCTCGCGACCTTTCCGTTCTCCACGGTGGGCGAAGTCCTGCCTCGGAAACGACCCCCATTCGACCCGACGGAGGGTCGATGAAGGGTGTGCCCAGAGGGGGGAAAGGTCAGTTAGACTGGCGCCCGCCGGGCCGGAATGACTTCCGGATTATTGTGGGTTCCACCGTCTTAGGAGACCGACCTCATGGGTCTATTCGGGCACAAGCCAAAGCCCTCGCCGCCGCCTGTGGTTGCGCCGGATTCCCGTTCGGCGCCCATGGCGCAGCCGACCACCGAGCCGGCCTTCGAGCGGCCGGAGCCCAAGGGGAAGAACAACTACCTCGTCGTCGTCTTCGATAGCTGCCGCTACGACACCTTCATGGAGGCGGCGCCGAAGTTCACCCAGTACCTCGGTGAGGTGGAGCGGCGGTGGAGTTACGCCTCGTGGACCGCCCCTTCGCACTACAACCTCCTCACCGGCCTGCTGCCCCACCACAGCCCGTCGCACGTCTACGCCTCGGAGTACTACAAGAGGGACTTCCTGCACTACAACGACCGGCTGGGTGCCGACGGGATCGAGTTCAAGAACATGGTCCCGGAGATGTACCTGCCCACCTTTCTGCGCCGCAAGATGGGCTTCTCCACCCACGCCATGGTGTCGCTGCCGGTGCTCAACCCGAAGACCTGCATCAATCGGGATTTCGACTCCTTCGAGCTGATGAAGAGGCACAACGACATGCGCGCCATGTTGCCGAAGCTCCACTTCTCCACCGACCGCCCCTCCTTCCACCTCCTCAACGTGGGGGAGACCCACTACCCGTATGCCTTGCCTGACGAAGATCCGAAAATGTGGCCGCAGATTTCCGGCGTCCACGGTGTCTTCAAGCACCTGGACGACTTTGTGGTGGGTGGCAAGTTGGTGGAGGAAGCGGAGGAGAAGTTCTTCGATCAGGAGAAACTCGACCGGCTCCGTGGCCGGCAGCTCGACGCGGTGCGCTACCTGGATGGCGTGATGCAAGAGTTGTTTGACCTCGTTCCCAAGAACACCTACGTCACCGTCATTGCCGACCACGGCGAGTTGTTTGGCGAAGAGGGCTACTTCGGCCACGGCCCGATCAACCACGACAAGGTCTACGAGGTGCCGTTCGTGGAGGGCAAGGTGCGGTAGGGAGGGGGCGTCCGATCGGCGGCGCGGCGCGCCGGGGTCGGACTGGCGTTCGGGCGGATCGGAACGGGGCGGGGGCTGATCCAGGGCTCCTCTCGCCGCATGTTTCCGGGGTGAGCTACTTCCCGCGGTCGCGTTCGGCGCCGTGCTCGAGCAAGGCTGGACCGCTGCGCAACAAGGCGAGGCGCTCGCTGCCGCTCGGGATGGCGACCGCGGCCGGGTGCAGGGTTGGGCTGCGGAAAAGGGGCGCGATATCGGCGAGGATCGACAGGTGGCCGGGTTCGTCGTCGCTGCCGGTCACCAGGAGAAAGATGAGCAGGGCCGGCTTGCCACCGGCTGGATCGAAGTCGATCCCGCGCCTGAAAAGAGACCGAGGGCGACCATCGGCCTCGCGACCCCGGGCAGGCGGGCGTGGGGGGTGGCGACACCCTCTCCCAGCCCGGTGGACATCCGCTCTTCACGAGGCCTGCGGTGGTGAAGGGCTGCTTCGCGTCCAGTCGTAACGCTGCCCGAGGGTCGCGGGAAGCCGCTCGATGGCGGCTCGCCGGTTCGTGTCGCCGAGGCCCGGTACGAACGCGCGGGCCGGCAGGTGGTCCACCAGATCGCGCCAGCACGCTCCCGCCGCGGCGGGTGGTTCTCAGGCTAGGGCCCCACGCACCGCGGCGAGGGGATGCGTCGCAACGCGAGAGTCACGCGCCGTCGCTGGACTGCTTACGCCAGGGCGTCACGCACCGCGGCGAGGAGGGCGGTGCGCGGGAAGGGCTTTTCGAGGGTGCGGAAGGCGCCAAAGAGGGTGGCGGTCTTGAGGTAGAGAGCCGCCGGGTTGTGGCCACCGCCGGAGATGGCGATCACCGGCACCCGCGGGGCAATGCGGTGGAGCTGCTGGATCGTCTCGAAGCCGTCTTGCTCGGGCATGAGGATGTCCGCCACCACTACCGCCACGGGCTGGGCGCGGAAGCGCGCCATCGCCTCCTTGCCGTCCGCCGCGGTCACCACCTGGTGGCCGGCCTCGGTGAGGAGGGTGTCGAGGAGGTCGCGCACCTGCGGGTCGTCGTCGACGGCGAGGATCGTGGCCATGGGGTTAGCTCTCTAGTACGGGGTGGAGGAGGCGGTCGAGGGTGAGCGCTAGGTCGGGGGCGGAGATCGGTTTGGCCAGACGGGCGCGGAGGGCTGGGCACCTGGCCCCCTCTTCATCGGAGTAGCCCGTAAGGAGAATGACCGGCAGGTCGGCGCGCACCTTGGCGAGCCGCTCGGCGAGGGCGGTGCCGCTCAGCGCCGGCATCACCTGGTCGGTGAGCACCAGGTCGGTGGTCTCCGGCGCGGCGGTGATCGCCTCCAGGGCCCGCCGCGGGTCGGTGAAGATGGCCGGCCGGTAGCCGAGGGCGGTGAGGATGACCCCGAGGATCGCGGCGACCTCGGGGTCATCGTCGACCACCGTGATCCGCTCGCCTCGCCCCTTGGCCACGGGGGTGGCGGGCGGCTCCACCGGCGCCGCGGTCGCCGCCACCGGCAGGTCGATGGTCACCGTGGTGCCGCGGCCCGCCGCGCTCTCCACCGCGATCCGGCCGCCGTGGTCGGTGACGATGCCATGGACCACCGCCAGGCCGAGGCCGGTCCCCTCGCCTACCGGCTTGGTAGTGAAGAAGGGGTCGAAGATCCGCTCCCGGGTGGCGGCGTCGATGCCGCAGCCGGTGTCGCGGACGGTGAGGCGAAGCCACTCGGGCGCCCCTTCGCCCGCCGCCTCGCGGTGGCCGGCGAGGGTGACCTCGAGGGTCCCACCGGTGGCGCCGATGGCGTGGTAGGCGTTGGTGGCGAGGTTCATCACCACCTGGTGGATTTGGGTGGGGTCGGCGACCGCTTGCGGGCAGGTGGGGTCGATGTGGGTGTGGACCTTGAGGGTCGCGGGCAGGGTGGCGCTGAGGAGCTTGAGCGCCTCCTTCACCACCGGCTGGAGGGCGCACGGCCGGCGGCGGCTCTCGGTCTGGCGGCTGAAGGTGAGGATCTGATGCACCAAGTCGCTGGCCCGCTGGGCGGCGCGGAGGATGTGGGCGAGGTTGGCGCGCGTCGGATGATTGGGGGGGAGTGGGTCGCCGGCGAGCTCGGCGTAGCCCATGACGGCTTGGAGGATGTTGTTGAAGTCGTGGGCGATGCCGCCGGCGAGGGTGCCGATCGCCTCCATCTTTTGGGCTTGGCGGAGCTGGCCTTCGAGGCGGGTACGCTCCGCTTCGAGCGCTCGACGCTCGGCTTGGCCGCGCAGGGTGTGGAGGCCTAAGTCCACGTCGGCGGCAAGCTCGGCCAATAGCGCCACCTCGGCGTCGTCGAAGGCACGGGGCTCGGCGGCGTAGACGTTGAGGACGCCGAGGGCGTGGTCGCCCTGGCCGTCGAAGGGGAGGGCGACCAAGGCGGCGTAGCCGCGGGTGGTCGCCGCCGCGCGCCACGGCGCGAAGGCGGGGTCACGGAGGAGGTCCTGGGCGACCTGCGGCGTGTGGGTACGGACGGCAATGCCGGTGGGGCCGCGGCCGCGCTCGGTGTCGGCCCAGGTGATGTCGACCGCCGCCAGGTAGCCGGCCTCCGCTCCCGCCTGGGCGACCGGCTCCACCGTACGTTGCGCGTCGGCGCGCGCCAGGCCGACCCACGCCATCCGGTAGCCGGCCTCGTCCACGATCACCCGACAGATCTCGGCGAGGAAGGTGGCCTCATCGCTGGCGTGGAGCAGGGCGCGGGTGCAGCCGCCGTAGGCGCGCAGGGCCCGGTTGAGGCGGCGCAGGGTCTCCTCGGTCCGCTGGCGCTCGATCGCCAGGGCGACCAGGTGGGCCGCGGTCTCGATGAGATCGACCTCCGCGGCGCTGGGGGCGCGCGCCTCGTGGTAGTACAACACCAGGGCGCCGAGGAGCTCTCCGCCGCTGGTGATGATCGGCTGCGACCAGCAGGCGTGGAGGTTGTAGGCGGCGGCGACCTTGCGGCACGGCCCACACATGGGGGCGGTGGCGATCTCCTCCACCACTACCCGGCGGCGGTCCAGGAAGGCGGCGGCGCACGACCCCATGGCGGGGTCGACGGGGAGGGATTGGACCTCGGCGCGGTAGGCGGGAGGGAGGCTG
>MNYW01000113.1 GCA_001873295.1 Nitrospirae bacterium CG2_30_70_394
TTCGCCTCCTTGAGGATCTGCTCCAGTTCTTGGCTCACCTCGGGATCGATGCTCGACCAGTACTGGCTGCGCTTCGTGACCCGCTGCACGTTGTAGGCAACGATCTCGCTGCGGATGAGGCGGCGCGCCTTGGACTTCGTCGACTTCTTGGTCGCCGAGTCGCGGCTGTCCCAGTGCCCGAAAACGAGCGAGGTCGGAGCCAGGCGCGCGAGCGGAGCAGCATCGCCCTTCACGTAGGACTGAAGTGCCGCTTCGAACGGTTCGAAGCCGTCCTTGTCGCCGTTCTTGCTGTAGCGCACGACGGCATCACCAACGCGGTGCCCGACCTCGAGCAGGTCGATCGAACCCTGCCCGACGCGGCTGCCCGTGATGGTGACCCTCGGGATCGAGGTGCCCGAGTACTTGAGCAGCCGAGCCTCGAGCCGGTTCGCCTGCGAGGGCACGGAGTCGACAGTGCAGCGGCTCGCGATCACGCCGTCGTTCTGCGCGCTCTCGGGATCGTCAGCCCGCGCGAACCTATCGATCTGGTAGTCGCTCTTGCCCCTGCCGGTGGCCGCGAACGTGGGCGGGAAGAACACGCCCCGCGCGCCTTGCACGGGCCGAAGGCGCTCGCGGAGCACGATGGCGGCGACGTCGGCGTCGTCTTTGAGAAGGTGGTCGTACTGCGTCAGGGTCTTGTCGTCACTCATCGCTGTCCTCGTCATCGCTCTCGTCCTCGTTGCCCGAGCTCCCCGAGTCGGTGATTCCGGCCGGACGAGCAAGCTTCAAGTAACCGTACTGGCCCATCATGCCGATGTTCGCCTCTCGCTTCACCAGCTCGAAGGGCGCGACCTCGACGCCGCGCGCGGCCATGCGCGCGAGCGCCAGTGGGGTGTGTGGACTCCAGGTGCAGTAGGTGAAGAACCGCTTGCGCACGCCGACGACGCCATCGGGCGCTGCATCGCCCCTACGGCGCGGAGGGAAGAACGCCGAGAGTCCGATCGCCGCGAGCAGCTCCAACGCAGGCCGACCCGGCGAGCTGCCACCGTTCTTGGCGGCGTCGTTCGCGCTGATGCCGCGATCAATTGATGAGCGCGTCGCCGCCGCGTCGAGATTCAGGCGGCTACTCCCGGGCGACGCGAACGAGAGCAGGTCTTGGAGCCGCTCGACGGAAGAGATGGCTGCCGCCGCATCAACGAGATCCAGGCCGAGTCCCGCAATCCCCCTCAAACTGGCTGAATACGCGCCCTTCTTGATGCTCGCTTCGTCCTGCTTGCCCGCCCAGAACTTCCAGCGGCTCTTGCCGTCTCGCTTCTCGAGGCGCTGGACGATGCGCCCCTGGGATGTGTGCGCCCACTCGTACCAGTGATCGACCACGACGACGGGCTTGTCAGGCAGCGAGAGCTCGATCCCGCCACACCAACCACCGATCGAGTCGGCGAGCGGAGCGCGGCCGGTTTCGGTGATCGCCTTCCATGCGTCTCGAGCGCCGAGCTGCTTCGCCAACTCTTTGGCGACGGCAGGCTCGTCGATGGCCGCTTCGATCTCGCACACGTCGGCAGCCGCAGAGGGCAGCGATGGGAGAACGCCGGTGGCTCGCCGCCACGCAGAGGTCGCGTTCGTGTCGTAGCGGCCGAGTACCTCGACGAGGCCGCACACGGCGAGGTACTCGCCAGGGTTGCGGACGTCGACGGCGAGCTGGAGCGTCGTCACGACGAGCCCTCCTCGTCGCGGGAGGCCAGCACATCGGCGGCCTTCACCAGTGCTTCGAGCCACGTGAGCGCCCACCAGCCATACCTCGCCTGCAGCTTCGCAAAGCGCGACGGCGTCTCGGTAAGGGCACGCTTCACCGCGTCGGTGAGGAGCGGCCCTGCCGCCTCGACCCGAAAGCCCGGACGCGCGTGGCCGTGGTGCGCAGCCACGAGGTGAAGGCACAGCTCTCGCTGGACCGAGTCGGGTACCTTGGCGTCGTGAAGGTCGGCGACAGAGCCCAGCTCGTGGCGGTAGCCACGGTTGATCTTGTGGTCGAACCGCGACCGGCCCGACTTGGCGACCGCCGGTTGCTCGACCCGCCCGACGGCGCGCTGCCACCACGGCCGGTCTTTCCCGAGATCATGCTGACCGGCAGCCTCGACCACCGTGTCGCGAAGCTCGTTGGGGAGAGCCAGCCGCTTGCACAGCTCCTCGGCCTTCGTGCGTGCGTCGCCGAGGTGCCGGGTGAGCAGCACTTCGTTCTGGAAGCCAAGCGACGCGTCGTCGTCCTCGGCCTCCTCGAGCGCTCGACGATCTTCACGGGCGATGACCACACCGACTGCGCCGTTTCCTGCAGCCTCGACAAAACGCCAGCCAGCCCCGAGCAGCTCATCTGCAACGTCTTCGACCTCGCCCAGCAGATCGTCGGCGTCCGTGTCAGAGCCGATGTCCGGCGGTTCACCGCCCACAGCCGTCGAGGATGTCGTCACCCGACCAGAGTCGATCCAGAGGCGACGGCGCTGCGCGCGGCTCGACGGCTGCGCCTCCTCGGCGACATCGCTCACGAGCTGCTTCGCCGCAGGGTTCACGAACCGGCCGTCGTAGCCACCGGCACTCGTCGGCAGCACCACGGTAGCGTCGTGGAGCAGCGCTCGAAGCTCGCTGTCATCGTCGGTGGGCACGTCACGAAGGTGCAAGCTCGTGGTGGTGCCGTATCGCGTGACGAGCAGAACACGGGCGCCGAGGCTCTCGTCTTCGACGGCTCTCCCACGAATCGCCTTGAGAAGCTCGACTGCCTCGTACAGCGGGCAGCGCGCCGTCTCGCGGGCGCCGATCGGGAACGCGGCCACGAGACGCTCTGCATCCTCGGGCTCGGTCACCCGATCAAGCTCGGCGCGCCACGCCAGCTCGACGTAGAGCGACGAGTCCTCGACACTCCCGTGCAGCCAGCGCCCCACGTCGGGCCGCGCTCCTGCGTTCGGGTGTTTCGAGGTCATCGCGAAATCATCGAGCACCGCGCTGGTCAGCGCCGGTGGGGGAACGCGCACGTCCAAGAGAGCGCGCGCCGCCTCCTCCAGTTTCTTGAGGTCGCCCTCGGCTTCCTTGCGTTGTTCGTCACCGTCGGCGCTGGAGATCCTGCTGTTCGCTTCATCGCGTTCCGCATCGCCTCGCAGGCGCGCCGGGAAGGTCGCAGGCGAGCCGTGGAGCTCGCACCCGTCGGCGATGAGCGCTTGGGCTCGCTGGAAGACCCTTCCTGCGGGGTCCGCGCCTTCCGCGTCGCCCACCAACTGCACCGTCACGTCCCTGGTGCTCGCGCCGAGCCGATTCACGCGGCCGAGCCGCTGGACGAGGCTGTCCGCTGCGCAGGCTTCGACACCGAGGTGATCGCAGTCGATGTCGGCACCGACCTCGACGCATGAGGTCGCGACGAGGAAGGTCGGCGCGTCCAACAAGACCGAGCGGTCACGTTGGCTCTTGAGGCGTGCGTACTGTGGCGAGTCCACGACTGCGTCGCGATCCCAGCCGCGCATGCTGCCCGTGAGCGTCACGACGTGCTCATCCGCAACGCCGCCCTCGTGGAGGGCAGCGGCGCAGCGGCGAACCTCGGCAACCGTGTTCACCACGATCCCGATGACCGCGCACTTGTCGGCCTTTGACTTCTCGATGGCCCACGCGGCGAGCTGCACGCCGACTCCGCGCTCCGCATCGAGCGGCTCGACGTAGATGCGCTTCTTCGCGGTGAGGCGGTCGCTGACCTTCTTCTCGTCGGTCTCTTTCGGCCAGGAGACTCCGTCGATAGTCGTGGCAGCGTCGAGGAGTTGGAAGACCCGGCGGGAGGTCGACACCTCGGGGAGGCCGGGCGTTCGCCGGAGGAGATCGCGGACCGGATCCATCGTGGCGCCCATCCGCACGACGGCGAACGGCGCGAGCGTGCCGGTACGTCGTTCGATCCCTGAGAGGGTCGTGGCGAAAGGCGAGCACAGGTGGGCCTCATCGAGTACCAGTAGGCAGTCTTGTCCGACAAGCCCGGCTTCGAGCGCGCGGCCCCACGGCCCCACCCGGCCGTACGCGCTGAACAGCAGGCGCGACCCGATCATGTCGACCGTGCCCACGATGATGGCCGGCCGCGTTGGGTCGTCCCGCCAGCGCGTGTCGAGCGCACGCTGACCGCGCAGCGTCGACACCTCGACCACCGAGGATGTGCAGCCAGCGTTCTTCAGCGTCGTGGCTAGCGCGTGCAACGCGTGGTCCTCGTCCTGCGCGGCCTGCTCGAGGCGCTCACGAACCTGCTCCGCGAACTCGGAGGCCTGGTCGACGACCACACGCCGATCGACGACGTACGCGAGGCGACGGGGAACGAGCTTCGAGTTGTGCACGAGCGCACGGCGAAGCGCCAAGACCCAGAGCGCGATGATCGAGGTCTTGCCGAGACCGGTGGCGAGCTCGATGTCGGTCGGGAAGCGTCCCGCCTCGAGGTCCGTGAAGAGCCGGTGCTGCCAGCGGCACGCGCCGTCGTGACCGGTGAGCGCGCAGTAGTCGGCGTCGAACTCCTTGAAGCTCATCAACGCCGGCTCTCGTAGGCTCATCTCAACCATCGCGTGGGTCATGTCCCGACTGTCCCGATGCGCTGCCTCTGGTCTGCCGAACGTTCTAATTGAGGGGCGCGCCGCGTTTGGCGCGTCCCGCTCGAATGCAGTGTTAGGCATAGCTCAGCAGCCACAGGCACCTACTCCTTTGTACTCGAAGCTAAGGCCTGATGGCAGCTTAATCGTAACTTCAGCAGCGATATCTGTGTACTCACAACCCTCATCCTTGGGCTTCGGGCAGGTGTTCTTGCCAGGGGAGTAGCGGACCTGAACCACAAACTCTGATGACTGGTATGTGTCGGTAAACCAGCCAGAAGAATCGCCCTTGAGCGAGGCTCCACTGTGGTGAGTGTGCGGGAGGATTTGTTCCTTTCCGCCAACGTGAAGGAAAAGTGGCGATTCTCGTTCGAGTTCAGTGAATAAGTGCGGCTGAGTGGGAAACTCCTGATTTGAGCAAGCTACTCCGTTCAAACGTATTGAGCAGCCACA
>MNYW01000070.1 GCA_001873295.1 Nitrospirae bacterium CG2_30_70_394
CAGGGACCGCGCCTCACTGCGGCCTTTGATGGCCTGCTGCGCGACCTCCTCTCCCTGCCGTGGCGGATTCCGTACGGGCGGGGAGAGGCGGAGGGGGGACCGTCCGCAAGGTGGGTTGGGAGTGAGGCGGGCTAGCGCGTCACCCTGAGCACGGCGATACACCACCCGGCGCGCGTCCTGTTGCAGGGCCTCTTCAACGGTGTAAGCCGACCAGCCCGGCCCCTTCGAACATGGTGGCGGGAAGGGAGTCGCGGGTGAGAGGGCCCCTCGCCACTGTCTAGCGGCGGTGCGGGGGGCGGCTCTGGCGAGGTTGTCGGCGGTCCCCAGGGCTGCAGTGCGCCGGTTGTGTGGTCTGGGGCCGTGGCGGAGGCTGGCTTCAAACCTAGGGCGTGCGGCCGTGTGTCGGGCGCCCGATTGCGGAGGTAGCGCTATGCCGATCATCAAGACCGTTCCCCCGGAAGTTGCCAGTGGCGCCGTCGCGCGGGTGTACGACGCCATGCAGGCGGCGATTGGTTTCGTCCCCAACGGCCTGCAGGCCCTGAGTAGTAGCCCCCACTGCCTGACCGCCCAGGCGGACCATATCCGCTACTACATGGGCCACCCGACCCTTCCCGGACCGATGCTCGCGGCGATCCGCTACTTGGTCGCCGGCCACACGGACTGCGCGTATTGCGTCGGCATCAACCTGGGGATGCTTATGCAGATGGGGATTGACCGCGACGCGCTGATCGCGGCACGCGCGGACATTGAGTTGCTGCCGTTTGCCGAGCGCGACAAGGCGATGGTTCGCCTCGCTTTGCAGGTGGTCCGCGATGGCCACAGCCTCACCCGTGGTGATCTCGACGCGGTGCGCGCCCTTGGCTGGAGCGATCAAGAGATCATCGAGGTGATCGACCACGCGACCCACGCGGTGGCCCTGGATATGCTCCTCAACGCAGTGCAGGTGGAGGCGGAGGGGATGTAGCGGCGTGGGCGGCGGGCGGCGCGGTCGCCGGTGGTTGGGATCGAGTTGTTAACTTTGCAGCTCTGAGCCGAGGCCACGGTGGCCTGCGCCGATGGCGGGGTGGTGATCGTTGGGCGGCGTGTCGGCGGCCCCCATCTCGCCACGGGCGCCTAGATTGGGGAGACTCGTGGCCGAGGGGCGGAGGCGCGGATGGGCGACCACGGCGATGGCGGGCAGGGAGGCGGGGCTCGGGGGGGCGAGACCGTGCGCCGGCCGGCGGCGGGGTGGGGCGGCGTGGTTGCGGCGGCGGGGCTGGCGATCGTCCTGGTTGGGCTGCTGCTCCTTTTCACCTTTGGCCTGTTCAGCCTGGTCGCGCCGGCCGCGAATCCGTATCTCGACCTCGTTGGCTACCTGGTCATCCCGGGGCTGATCGTCCTTGGCCTGTTGGTGGCGGCGGTGGGGGGGGCGGCACGGCGGCGGCGGATCCGGTTGCTCGATCCGACCGCGCGCCTCGACCGCTTTCCGCGCCTCGACCTGAACGACCCGCGCCAGCGCCGCCGCGCCGCCTATCTCGGTGGCCTTGTCGCCTTGCTGGGGGTGGGGGTGGCGGTGACCAGCTACCACGGCTACCGGTTCACCGACTCGGTCGCCTTCTGCACCCAGCCGTGCCACCAGGTGATGGAGCCGCAGGCGACCACCTACCCGTTCTCCGCCCATGCCCGGGTGCGCTGCGCCGAGTGCCACATCGGCGAGGGGGCGAGCTGGTTCATCAAGGCGAAGATCTCCGGCGTGCGGCAGGTGGTGGCGGTGGTGGCCGGTACCTATCCGCGGCCGATCCCGCCGGCGATCCAGCATCTGCGGCCGGCCACGGAGACGTGCGAGCAGTGCCACTGGCCGCGCAAGTTCTACGGCGCGCAGTTGCGCGAGCGGCTCCACTTCGCGGAGGACGAGGCGAACAGCCGGCGCACGGTGCAGATGCTGGTGAAGACCGGTGGCGGCGACGAGATGACCGGCCGGGTGGAGGGGATCCACATGCACATGCTCCTCTCCGGAGCCATGGAGTACGTGGCCACCGATGCCTCGTTGCAGACGATCCCGTGGGTGAAGTGGACGCGGCCCAACGGCGAGGTGCGGATCTACCGCGCCGATGGCAAGGCGGCCGGCGAGCCGCCTCCCGGGGGCGCGCGGCGGCGCCTCGACTGCATGGACTGCCACAACCGCCCGGCCCACACTTTTCCGCCGCCGGCGGCCGCTCTCGACCTCTACCTGGGGCGCGGCCGGATCGACGCCACGCTGCCCTTTGTGAAGCGCGAGGCGGTGGCCGCCTTGGGGGCGGACTATCCCGACGGAGCCACGGCGCGTGCGGCCATCGCCGCCCGCCTCACCGACTTTTACCGCGCCGCCTACCCGCGGCTGAAAGCGACGCGCCAAAACGAGATCGAGACGGCGATCCAGCGGGTTCAGGAGATCTACGCCTACACCCGCTTCCCCGCGATGCGGGTGGACTGGCGCACCTACCCAGACAACATTGGCCACCTCTACGCGCCGGGCTGCTTCCGCTGCCACGACGGCCGCCACGTCGACCCGTTCGGCGATCCGATCCGCCGCGACTGCACCCTGTGCCACGACTTCCTCGCGCCGGTGCAGGTGGAAGCCGGCCGCTCGCTGATTCGCCAAGGGGAGTTCGTCCATCCCCTCGAGCTTACCGGCGTTCATGCCACCCTCCTGTGTGACCGGTGTCACACGGGGGGCCAACTGGAGCCCACCTGCGGCGGTTGCCACGCTGCGGAGCGTGGCCTCTACGCCGGCACGGCCGCACCCCTTGCGGGGTACGGGGTGGGGCCGAATCCCATGGCGGAGGCGGTGGCGTGTGACGGGTGCCACGACCCGTCGGCGGCGGCTCCCGCCGCACACGAGGCGCTGGTTGCGGCGTGTGCGGCCTGCCACGACGCGGAATATGGCGCGGGGCTGGCGGGGTGGCGCGCCCGTCTCGATTCGGCGTGCGGCCGCGCCGAGGGGGTGGTGGCGCGGGTCCGGCAGAAAGGGGTGACCGCGGCGGAGCCGGCTGCCTGGCTCCGCCACAGCGACGCCGCCCTGCGCTTTCTCCGGGAGGCTGGGCCGCTCCACAACCCGGAAGCGACGCTGGCGGTCTGCGAGCAGATCGCCCGTGGGGTCGAGCCCGCGGCCGAGTGACGGCGCGCTGGCCGTTGAGCTACTTCGCCTGATGCGCCTGCTCGGCCTGGTCCAGGGCGGTGTAGGCGGACCAGCCGCCCCACTCGGG
This sequence comes from Nitrospirae bacterium CG2_30_70_394, assembly GCA_001873295.1. Taxonomy (GTDB): domain Bacteria; phylum CG2-30-53-67; class CG2-30-53-67; order CG2-30-70-394; family CG2-30-70-394; genus CG2-30-70-394. The sequence goes on from MNYW01000070.1 coordinate 3,225, forward strand.
CATGTTCACCGGGATGTAGTAGCAGGCGAAGGCGATCAGGCCGAGGGCGAGGACGATCCAGCCCACGGGCAGGTGGGTGTCGCTGCGCTCGGTGATGCCGTCGACGATCTCGTGGACGCGCTCGTTGTGGTTGGCCATGGGTCACTCCTCCGGGAAGTCGTCCCGGTCGTCATCGAGGATCTTGTACTTGGGCGCCTCCAACCGCTCTTTGCGTCTCCCGCGCGCCCCGAAATAGTAGAGGGTCACCGCCGCCACCCCGACGATGGAGGCGAAGGTGATGAGGGCGTAGAGGGTGACGGACATGGCGGGCGTGGTGGCGGCAGGCGTAGGGGTTAGGGAGGGGGGCGAGCCGCGGCGGCAAGGATTTCGATCGGGCCATCGGGTAGAGGGGGCGGAGAGGCGGAGGCGCACGGGAAGGGGGTGAGATAAGAAAAGGGGGAGGGGCTGAAGCGTGCCGGCGACCTTGGCCCGCTGTACCTGGAGCCCCTGATGGTGCGGGTCGCCGGGCAAGCCGGCTCCTACCGGCTGGTGATGTAGTTGGCGATCTTCCACAACCGGTCGGCGCCAAGCTGCGGGCCGAAGCTCGGCATGGCGCCCTCCAGCCCCTCCCAGGCGGTGGTGACGATGTCTGCCTCGTCGCCGTTGTTCTTGTCGATGAGCTGGGCGCCGGTGATCCCGGTGCCGGCGTCGCCCTTCATCTCGATGCCATGGCAGCCGGCGCAGTTTTCCATGAACAGGCTCTCCCCCTCGGAGAGGATCGCCGCGTTGCCGGTATACGGGTTGGTCAGATTCGCGGGGGCGGTGACCGCGGGCTGGGCGATGGCGGTGCCGAGGACCTGGAGGTAGGCGACCAGGGCGTCGAGCTCGGTCTTGCCGTTGAGCGCCGCCATCTCGTTTGCCTGCACCGGCAGGTGGAGGACCGCCATCTTTTTCGCCGTGTGCGCCGCGTCGAGGGGGCGGTTGGCGAGCCACGGGAAGGGCGGCATGGTGGAGCCAGGGACGATCGCCTGCGGGTCGACCAGGTGGCGGGTGTGCCAGCCATCCGGGTACTTGCCGCCGATCCGGGCGAGGTCGGGGCCGGTGCGCCGGGAGCCCCACAGGTGCGGCCGGTCGTACTCGAACTCGGCGGCGCGCGAGTACGGCCCGTAGCGCAGGACCTCCGAGTAGAGGGGGCGCACGGTCTGGGTGTGGCAGTTGTTGCACCCCTCGCGGATGTAGAGGTCGCGCCCCTCCAGTTGCAGCGGCGTGTACGGCTGGATCGCGCCGCCAGCGAGCGGCGGCACGGTGGACTTGAGGAAGAAGGGGACCGCGGTGGAGACCACGCTGCCGACGGAGAAGGCGAGGATGGCGACGATAAGGAAGAGGGTGGGGTTGCGGTACATGAAGTCCTCCCGAATCTGCGAGCGGTCGGCTCTTGGCGATCAGCGTTCGGTTTGCGGCCTCTTCTTCGCCGTCGCTCAGGCGTACGCCTCTTCCGCCGCGATCTCTCTCTGCGAGCGGGCGATGGTCATGAAGATGTTGTAGGCGAAGAGCAACGCTCCAATGAAGAAGAGGAGGCCGCCGCCGGCGCGCATCTTCCAGTACGGGACGATGCGGGTGACCGTCTCCACGAAGGTGTAGGCGAGGGAGCCGTCGGCGCCGATCTCCTTGAGCATCGCCCCCTGTTGGATCCCCGCGATCCACATGGTGATGTTGTAGATGAGCTGCCCGA
>MNYW01000056.1 GCA_001873295.1 Nitrospirae bacterium CG2_30_70_394
GGCGGGGTGAAGGTGGTCCCCTCGGACGCCAACTTCATCCTCTTTTCTGTCCCCCACGCCGCGGCGGTCCACCAGGGGCTGTTGGAGCAGGGGGTGCGGATCAAGCGCCTCTCCGGGGTGGTGCTGGACGGCTACCTGCGGGTTACCGTCGGCCAACCGCACGAGAACCAGCGCTTCCTCGCGGCGCTGGCCGCGGTGGTTTCGGCGCTGGCGGAGGAGGGGTGACGATGGCTAACAAGGGACCACGCACGGGCAAGGTGAGCCGCAAGACCGCGGAGACCGAGGTCAAGGTGGAGGTGAACCTCGACGGCAGCGGCGCCTTCACGGTGGATACCGGGATCCCGTTTTTTGATCACATGCTCGCCCAGCTTGCCCGCCACGGCCTGTTCGACCTCCAGGTGGAGGCGACCGGCGATTTGCAGGTCGATCTCCACCACACGGTGGAGGACGTGGGGCTCGCCCTCGGCGCGGCGCTCGCCGAAGCCCTCGGCGCGCGCGCCGGCATCCACCGCTACGGCAGTGCCCTGATCCCCTTCGATGAGACCCTCACCGAGGTGGCGGTGGATCTCTCGGGGAGGCCGTATCTCGTCTACAACCTCGCGTGCCCCGCCACCCCCATCGGCGGCTTCGATCCCACCCTGGTGAAGGAGTTTCTCCACGCCTTCGCGGTCGAGGCGGGGGCAAACCTGCACGTCAACGGCCGCTACGGCGGCAATGGCCACCACGTCGTCGAGTCGTGCTTCAAGGGGCTCGCCCGCGCCCTGCGCCAGGCGGTGAGCCTGGATCCGCGCCGCGCCGGCGCCTTGCCCACCACCAAGGGTAGGCTCGGGCGGGGGTAGGGCGATGCAACAGGCCAGCACCCACGCGGTGGGCCAACGGGTAGAGCCCCTTCCTGCCACCGCGCGCACCATCGCCGCGGCCGGCTGTCCGCCGTGGACCTCGCCCACGATCCTCCTCTTTCTACCCTCTCCCCCCTCCCCATGATCGCCGTCGTCGACTACGGAATGGGCAACCTCCACTCGGTGGCCAAGGGGCTGGAGCGGGTGGGGGGCGAGGTGGTGGTGACCCGCGACGCGCAGGTGGTGGCGGCGGCGGACAAGGTGGTCCTGCCCGGGGTCGGCGCCTTCCGCGACTGCCTCGCCAACCTCGACCGCTTTGGCCTGCGCGCGGCGGTGGCGGCGCGTCTGACCGACCCGCGCCCCTTTCTCGGCATCTGCCTCGGCTTCCAGCTCCTCTTCGAGCGCTCCCACGAATACGGTGTGCACGCGGGCTTCGGCCGGATCCACGGCGAGGTCGTCCCCTTCCCGGCGGATCTCGCCGAGGGCGGTGTCCGCCTCAAGGTCCCCCACATGGGCTGGAACGAGATCGTGGAGTGCGCCCCCAACCCGCTGCTCGTGGCCATTCCCGCCGGCGCCACCTTCTACTTCTGCCACACCTACTACGCCCGCCCCGCGGCGCCGGCGCCGGTCGCCGCCACCTGCCACTACGGCCTCGACTTTTGCGCCATGGTCGCCGACGGCAACCTCTTTGGAGTCCAGTTCCACCCGGAAAAATCCCAGCGCTGGGGGCTGAAGCTCCTGGAAAACTTCGTCCGCCTGTAGGGCGCGCGCCGACCCCACCCGGCCCGTGCTCGCGGACGGTGGCGGCTGAGCGGGGAGCTGGGGAACGCAGCGCCACGGAGCGGCCAACCACCCGGTGCGGGTGGCGACCATCGAGCGGCCTCTACCTCGCCCCTCATCCCGGCGTCGCGCGAGCGCAGGGGCGCGTCGCGCACGATTCGAAGGCCAAGGCGGCGACTGACGCGCCCACCGACTGAATGCGGATCCAGCGGGCCGGTGGCCTACCTCGACGACGAAGAAGATCGTGCAGCAACGCCACCCTGGCCCGCGTGCGAGGCGCTGCGATCACGCGATAACCCAACCCTGACCCCACCGGTTCCTCGTCCAAGCCCCCGCCCTACCGTGCGGGCGCGGCCGTGGGGGTCGGTGAGCCACTCCGGGCCGCCGGGCGCAGTCAGGGCGCGTGTTCCCACGGGCGCCAGACTTCCCGGGTTGGGTAGGCGTCTTGCGCCTTGGCTCCCCCGCCCGTACCAAGCGGTGCGCTATCTTGAGGTTTATCCCGTACCCGACCCCAGGAGGTGTGCCATGCCGTTCTCCAAGAAGCTCAAGGCGTTCCTCGACGAGAAGCAGATTCGCTACCTCACCCTCCACCACTCCCCCGCCTACACCGCCCAGGAGCTCGCCGCCGCCTCCCACATCGCCGGCCACCTGTGGGCAAAGACGGTGATCGTCAGTGCGGACGGCCGCATGGCGATGGCGGTTCTGCCCGCCACCGAACGGCTCGACCTCGACGCCCTCGGCCGGCTTTTCGGCGCCAAGGTGGTCCGCCTGGCGGATGAAAAGGAGTTCCGCGGCCGTTTCCCGGACTGCGAGCTCGGCGCCATGCCGCCCTTTGGCAACCTCTTCAACATGCAGGTGGTGGTCTCGCCGACCCTCGCGGAGGACGAGAAGATCTGCTTCAACGCCGGTTCCCACCAGGTCGCCTTCAAGATGGCCTTCGCCGACTTCGCGCGGCTGGTGGAGCCGGTCGTTGCCCCCTTTACCCGACCGGTTGTGGGGTAGGCGGCGGGGCTGCCACGGCGCGCGACCCCCTTCCCGCCCGTGTTGCGGGGTGAGCCCGCGGCACGGGCGGGTCACTGTCACCGCAGGTGGGGGGCGGAACGGGTCAGCCGCTCCCCGCCATGTGGCCCAGGGCGAGCCAGGGGAGAGCGGCTGACCCGCTGCCGGCGACCCCTCGGAGGTCGGCCCCCTCCGGCCCTTACGGCTCGAAAAGACTTGGTGCCGGAGGCCGGACTCGAACCGGCATGGGGTTGCCCCCGCTGGTCCCTGAAACCAGTGCGTCTACCAATTTCACCACTCCGGCACGGCGCGGATTGTGGGGGTGGTGGGAGGGGGAGTCAACGCACGGCGCCGGGGTCGGGAGGCAGGCGCCGCCTCTGCGGGCGGTGGAGTGCGCTCCCCTCTTTGCCCGTCACCGGAGGGGGTGAGTCCATACTCTTCCAGCCACGAACACCGCGCGCCGTGGGCTCGGCCCATGGCTCGTCGCCGGGGGGATGGGTGGCGCGAACCCGGATTTTTCTCTGGGGATCGACGACGCGGGCGCCCGCACACGCAGCGGCTGGCCATGGCCTCGTTGAAGTCCGCGCCCTCCGGCCAGGTTGGCTGTGGGCTCGGACTGGCGGGCCGGCGAGTCGCGCAACCACCGCTGCACCCGCACGCGCCGATCTCCGGGGAGCCGTCCGGGTGAGTTCACCCCCCGGGGAGGGGGGTGCGGCCAACGGCGTTGCGGTGGTGCTCAGTCGGCGTCGCCGGGGTCACCCGCGGGGGCGGGGGCGTCGGGGGTGGGCGGTTCGACCTTGGGCTCGCCACAGGTGACATCGGCGGCGGCCATGGCGGGCTGGCGGGCGATGGCGAGGTGGTCGATGTGGAGCGCCTCGCCCTTGGCGCAGAGGGTGGCGGCGCGCGCCCGTAGGAGGCGCTCGGCCTCGCCGTCGGGGGCGAAGTAGTTGATCCGCACGAGGACGTGGTACTGGCCGGGGCCGAGCTCATCGACGGCGGCGGCGGTCTCGCTCCCTTGCGGGGCGAGGTACGGCGCGGGAAGACCGGTGCAGGCGGCAACGGCCGCGGCGAGGAGGAGGGTGGCTGGCGTACGCATGACGGTCCCGCCCTTATCGGTGGTCCGGGTTAGGGGGTGACACGGCGGCGGCAAGGCTCGACCGCCCGCGGATCCTCCCACCGGGGCGCGGCCGCCGTCCAGGGGCGCGCCCCGGAAGCGCGGATCCGCGGGCGGCCCCACGAGCGGTGCGAGCGCAAAGGCGTGCGGACCGCCGGCCGAGTCGGCGCCCACATTTGTTGTTGTGCGTCCACCGCAAAGGCCCTAAAAACACCGCGCACCGAATCGGGCGAGTCCCCAAAAAAGGAGAGGGTCCATGTACGCCAGCACCGAGTTGCGCAAGGGGACGAAGGTCGAGATCGACGGTGAGCCGTATCTCGTGGCGGAGTCGCAGTTTGTGAAGCCGGGCAAGGGCAACGCCTTCACCCGCTGTCGGCTGAAGAGCCTGGTGTCGGGCAACGTCATCGACCGCACCTACAAGTCGGGGGAGCGGATCAAGAAGGCGGAGATGGAGGACGTGAAGATGCAGTTCCTCTACGCCGACGGCGACCAGTACCACTTCATGAACACCGCCACCTATGACCAGATCGCGATCGCCAAGGAGAACCTCGGCGATGCCGCCCTCTACCTCCTGGAGCAGATGGAGGTGGACGTCCTCTTCTATAACGGCCGCCCGATCTCCATCGAGGTGCCCAACTTCGTCATCCTGGAGATCACCCACGCCGACCCCGGGGTGAAGGGCAACACCGCCACTGGCGCCACCAAGCTGGCGACCCTGGAGACCGGCGCGGTGGTGCAGGTGCCGTTGTTCGTGGAGCAGGGCGAAAAGGTGAAGGTGGACACCCGTACCGGCGAGTACGTGGAGCGGGCGAAGTAGAGGGCGGGGGCCTACACGCTCCCGGCGGTCTGTCGCGGGCGTGGCCCTACCCTCCGGCGGGTGTAGCCATCCCGACCGGTGCGCGGTGGCGAGGCGGGCGCGTGGGATCTCCCTCCAACTTCGCAGGTCACGGCCGGCGGCCGGCGGGGGCTAGCCTCCCCGAGGAGCCGGTCGAACTGGCTCCCGACCGGCTGCGAAGAGACGGAACCAGGCGACCCAGCGGATCGGGGGAGCCATCGCCGTGTGGTTCGGCGCCAGGCCGTCGGACTGGGTCCCGATCGCCTGCAGCGAGTGGACGATGGCCGGACTCGTGGACCCTTCTTCGTTCCCTAGCCCCACGTCGCTCCTCGAACGGCTCCCGATCTGGGCTCGCGCCCGCTTCTCCTCGGTTCACGATCGCCAAAGTCTGGCAGACTCCTAGCCCCCCGTAGCGCGATGAACGGCTCCCGATCCGGACTCGATTCCCCTTTTTCTCGCGATGATCGGCCAAGGCCGACCGACTCCGCTGGGGACGCCGCAGCGGCCGACCTTGTCGCTCGCCGCCCCTATCTGGAGGCGCGGGCGGCCACCCTGGCGGTGCTCCGCCGCTTCTTTGCCGAGGGCGGTTTTCTGGAGGTGGAGACCCCGCGCCTGGTGGTCTGCCCCGGGTTGGAGCCGCACCTCGACGCCTTCGCCGTCGCCACCACCCCGCGCCGCTACCTGCCCACCTCGCCGGAGCTGCACCTCAAAAGGCTGGTCGCCGCCGGCTACGAACGGATCTTCGAGCTGGGCCGCTGCTTCCGTGCCGAGGAGGCTGGAACGCTTCACCTCGCCGAGCCCACCTTGGTGGAGTGGTACCGCAGCGGGGCGAGCCTTACTGACCTGATGGGCGACTGCGAGCAGCTCCTTCGCCGGGTGGCGGCGGCGGTGGCGCCGGTCGGGGGCGCGCCTGCGCGGCCGCCCCTCGCCGCCTTGGACCTCGTCCCCCCCTTCACGCGGCTGACCTATCGCGATGGCTGCCGCGCCTTTGCCGGGGTCGATCCGGCCGACTTTCCGGAGGTGGGGGGCGTCGCCTGCCTGCGCGCGGTGCTGGCCGACCTGGGGCTGCACACCGCCGCCGATGACGACCGGGATACCCTGTTGGAGCGCCTCTGGATCGACCGCGTCGAGCCCCACCTCGGGCAGACGCGGCCGTGTTTTGTCACCGACTTCCCGGCGAGTCAGGCGGCCCTGGCCGCGGTGCGGCCCGACCCGGTCTGGCCGGTGGCGCAGCGCTTCGAGCTGTACGTGGGCGGCGTCGAACTCGCCAATGCCTTCTTCGAGCTCACCGACGCCAGCGAGCAGCGGCGCCGTTTCACCGCCTGGCAAACTCAGCGGGGGTGGAGCGGGCGCGAGGTCTACCCCGTCGACGAGCAGTTCCTCGCCGCCTTGGCCCACGGCCTGCCCGCCTGCGCCGGCATCGCCCTCGGCGTCGACCGGCTGGTGATGCTCGCCACCGGCGGACCCGACGTGGCCTCGGTGGTCTGTTTCGGAGGGACGGAATGATGGGTCGGAGCGGTGGCCCGCCCCGCGCGCCGGTCGCTTTGATCACCGGTGCCTCCTCCGGCATCGGCGCCGCCCTGGCGCGCGAGCTTTGTGGCCGCGGCTACCGCCTTACCTTGGTGGCCCGGCGCGGCGCGCGCCTTGCCGCCCTGGCCGCGGAGCTCGGCGGGGAGCAAGTCGCCGTGGCCCTGGTTTGCGACGTGCGCGATGGCGCGGCGGTGGAGCGGGTGGCGGCGGCGGCCCTCGCCCGCTGGGGCCGCCTGGATCTGTTGGTGCTCAACGCCGGCGTTGGCGGGGGTACCGCCTTCCCTGAGTTCGCCATGGCGACCGCGGCGCGGGTGATCGAGACGAATCTGTTGGGGGCGCTGGCCTGGCTCGCGCCTTGCCTGGGGCCGCTGGTGGCCGCGCGCGGGACGGTGGTGGCGATCTCGTCTTTGGCCGGCCGCTTCGGTTCGCCGCGCAGCCCCGCCTACTCGGCGAGCAAGGCGGCGCTGTCCACCTTCTTCGAGGGGATGCGTGTCGCCTGCCGCGCCCTGCCGATCACCGTGCTCACCGTGGAGCCCGGCTGGGTGGTGACCGAGATGACCGCGGCGATGGGGCGGCTGCCCTGCGCGGTGAGTGCGGCCACGGCGGCGCGGCGGATCGCCCAGGCGGTGGCCCGCCACCGAACCCACCTCGTCTTTCCCCGCCCGGCAGGGTGGCTCATCGCCCTGGTAGGCCGCCTGCCGGCGCCGTGGCGCGAGCGCCTCCTGCGCCTGCGCGACCCCCGCTGAGGGTGCGTGGCGCGGCCAGGATGGTCCGTGGCCGGGACACACTTGCCCAGGCGGGTGGCGGCCCCATGGCCAATGTGTCTCAGGCGCCCCCCCTCGCACCGTCGCTCCCGCCCCTTCCCGTGGGGTTGCGAATCGCCGCGCCACTGGCAAGTCTCTTGCATTGCCGGTGTGACCCCGCGCAGGCCACCGGCTCCCTCGCCGGAGGAGGATGGATCCATGTCACCCAGGAAACGTGTCGTGCACCTCTCGTTGTGGATGGCGGTCGTCGCCGGGTTCGCGGGGGTCGCGCTGGCGTCGCCCGTGGTGGCCGCCGATTCCTGTGTCACCTGCCACGGCGACGCCTCCTGGGCGGTGAAGAACAAGAAGCTCTTCGACTACTACCAGCAGTGGCAGGGATCGGTGCACGGCCTCAACGGGGTGACCTGCGTCGCCTGCCACGGCGGCAATGCCGCGGCGACGGAAAAGAGCGCGGCCCACGGGGGTGACCTCGCCGAGAGCAACCCGCAGAGCGCCATCTACTACGGCAACATTCCGGAGCTGTGCGGCAGTTGCCACCAGGGGGTCGCAAGTGCCTTCGCGCAGAGCAAGCACGCGGCGCGGGTGAAGGTGCTGGACGGCGGCCCCACCTGCGTCACCTGCCACGGGTCGCTGAACACCGAGATCCTCTCGCCCTTGAAGATCGCCGCGGTATGCGAGCGGTGCCACAACGACGCCACCGGCAACCACCCCGCCATTCCGGGGCGGGCGAGCGAGGTACGACGCGACGACATGATGAGCGAAGCCTTCCTCCATTGGGCCGTGGCCTACTACGAGGCGATTGGCCAACCGCAGGCCCTGGCCGCGGAGCAGGGCCAGCTCGCCGCCCTGCGCGTCGCCTGGCACACCTTCGACCTCGACCAGGTGCAGGGGGGTTACGAGGTGATCGTCAAGGGGCTGCGCGATCGGCAGAAGGAGATCCAGCGGGCCAAGGTGGAGGCGGCGAAGCGCGCGGCACGATCGAAGGCGAAGGATAAGACAGGCAAGTAAGGCGGTCGCCGCAGGGGGGGGAGCGGACAATGTTCAACGACAGGGACCAGGAGCGACCTTTGATGGGGAAGCGCATTCGATCGCTGGCCGGGATTGTCGCGGCGGCGGGGTTGGCCGTGGGGATCGCCGCGCCGCCCGCCACCGCCACCGTCGAGATGGGGGAGGCGACCCACCAGGGGTGCGTCTTCTGCCACCCGCAGGACATCCGCATCGCCGGACCCGCCGGCCTCTACTACAAGGAAAATGGCAGCCTCGACGGCTACGAGGGGATGGAGGTACCGGCGAAGCTCACCGCGGAGGACTGCCTCGGCTGCCACGACGAGAGCTGGGAGACCAACCCGAAGCAGCGCAAGCTGGAGGATCCGCATGCGGACAAGGCGGAGCTGAAGCATGGCGACGGCGCCTTCTGGTGTCTGCGCTGTCACGCGCCGGGCCATCGCAACAAGCTCGAGCTGATGAACGGCGAGGAGCTCGACTGGCGGGACTCCCCGCGCCTCTGCGGCCAGTGCCATGGCCCCGTCTACCGGGACTGGAAGGCGCACCTCCACGGGCGCTGGAGCGGTGAGCTTGCCAACGCCACCCCGGCGCGCCTCTGCCCCGACTGCCACAACCCGCACGACCCGAAGTTCAAGCCGCTGCCCCCGGAGCCGGCGCCGCAGGAGCCGGTGGCCGCACCGGTTGCGGCGGACCTCACCTTCGTGGCCGTGGGGGGCGCCATCGTTGCCCTGTTGCTTACCGCTTTCGCCGCTTTTGGGAGGAGGGATTGATGGCCACGCCTGACCGCACCCCGGCGCGCCCGACCCCCGAGCCGCGCCCCATGACCCTCCAACCAGCATCCTCCTCGTCGCGGCCGGTGTCGCGCCGCGACTTCCTGCGCCGTGTCGGCCAGGGGAGCGCGGCTTTCGCGGTCACCACCATGGTGCCCACGGATTTTCTGCAGATGCCGAAAATCTTCACCCAGGAGGATTTTACCTGGAAGCACTTTGTGGAGATGACCGACGCGGAGAAGCAGCAACGGGTCCAGGAGCTCGAAGAGCTCTACCGCAAGCGGTTCAACGACGACCGCATCTCCATTGCCACCACCCCGGCGAAGGAGGGGGTGCTGTGGGGGTACGCCCTGAACATCGGCAAGTGCGTCGGCTGCCGGCGCTGCGTGAAGGCGTGCGTCGGCGAGAACAATCAGTCGCGCGACCCGGAGATCGAGTGGATCCGTGTCCTCGAGTTAGAGAAGGGGACGATGGATCTGGACGAGAGCCACCACTACTACAACCCCAAGGAGGTGCCGGACGAGGAGCACTACTACATGCCGGTGCAGTGCCAGCAGTGTGAGAACCCGCCGTGCGTGAAGGTGTGTCCGACCACCGCCACATGGCAGGAGAAGGACGGCATCGTGGTGGTCGACTACAACTGGTGCATCGGCTGCCGCTTCTGCCTCGCCGCCTGCCCCTACTTCGCCCGCCGCTTCAACTGGGGGGAGCCGACCTGGAACGGCAACCTCAACCCGCACATGCACTACCTGGGCAATCGGCCGCGCTTCAAGGGGGTGATGGAGAAGTGCACCTTCTGCATCCAGCGCTCGCGCGAGGGCCACTACACCGCGTGCGTGGAGGCCTGCCCCGTGGGGGCGCGGAAGTTCGGCAACCTGCTGGATCCACAGAGTGAGATCCGCCAGCTCATCGCCGCCAAGCGGGTCTTCCGCCTAAAGGAAGAGGCGGGGACCCACCCCAAGTTTTTCTACTTCACCGATTAGCCCCCGCACCCCGGAGCGACCATGAAGTTTCTGCAGTTTGTCGGCGCCTCCGTTCGGATCGCCCTCACCGGTTCGAAGCGGTACTACGCCTGGCTCCTCGCCTGCCTCACGGTGACCTTCGTGGGGTTCTACTACTACGCCTACCAACTCGAGCACGGCCTGATCATCACCGGCATGCGCGATCAGGTGAGCTGGGGTTCGTACATCGCCAACTTCACCTTCTTCGTGGGGGTGGCGGCGGCGGCGGTGATGATCGTGATTCCCGCCTACCTCTACCACGTCACCGAGTTCAAGCCGGTGACCCTCCTCGGCGAGATGCTCGCCGCCTCGGCCCTGATCATGTGCATCGCCTTCGTGATGATCGACATGGGGCGGCCAGATCGCGTCTGGCACCTCTTGCCGATCATCGGCAAGCCAAACTTCCCGGTGTCGTTGCTCACCTGGGATGTGATCGTGTTGAGCGGCTATCTCTGCATCAACCTCTTCATCCCGGGCTACATGCTCTACTCCGTCTACCACCACCAGGAGGCGAGCAAGAAGATCCTCTTGCCGTTTACCTACCTGTCGATGCCGTGGGCGGTCTCCATCCACACGGTGACCGCATTTCTCTACTGCGGTCTGGTCTCTCGGCCAGTGTGGAACACCGCGCTGATGGCGCCGCGCTTCCTCGCCACTGCCTTTGCCGCGGGGCCGGCGCTGATCATCATCATCATCCAGATCGTGCGGAAGTACACGCCGTATGGGAGCCCGGGGGCGCAGTTTGAGATCCGTAACGAGACGATCTACAAGATCGCCAATATCGTCGTCGTTGCGTTGCTCATCTCCCTCTTCTTCACCTTCTCTGAACTGTTCACCATTTTCTACAGCGCCGGGGCCCACAAGGCGGCGATGGCCTACCTCTACCTTGGCTTTGATGGCCACCCCTCCGTACTCACCCCGTTCATCTGGGGGTCGCTGGTGATGAACGTGGTGGCGGCGATCATCCTCCTCATTCCGCGGCTGCGGAAAAATCTCCTCACCCTCAACCTTGCGTGCTGCCTGCTGTTTGTCGGGATCTGGGTGGAGAAGGGGATGGGCACGGTCCTTCCCGCCTTCATCCCGTCGCCCCTGGGGGAGATCTGGGAGTATTGGCCGTCCAACCCGGAGGCGCTGATCTCCCTCGGCGTTTGGGGGCTCGGGGCGTTGGTCTTCACCATGCTGGCGAAGATCGCTATCCAGATCGAAACGGGCGCCGTGAGCCGGTAGGGAGCCACCATGGGATGTAGCTGCGACAACGGTGGGTGTGCCCACGGCGCCAGCGCTGCGATGGACGAGACGGAGGCGCGCGCGGCCCTTCTCACCCACGCCCGGCGGACCGGCGAACGGGTTGCCGAGCGCTACGGCGCGGGTATCGACCTGGCGGCGGTGGAGAGGATGGTCGAGGACCCGGAGGTGGTGCGCTTTCCGGTCACCCTCTGCTTCGATGGGGCGCCCCTCGAAGGGGAGGAGTTCGCCTACCCCTTGCCGGTGGCGGGCGACCCCCTGAACGGCTACACCCTCTACCTCCACCCCGCCCTCCGCCCCGATTCCGAGGGGGTGGTGGCGGCGGTCCTCTACGCCCTGGTGGTGGTCAACTACGGCGCGGTGGCGGACGGGGCGGTGGCGGTCGCCTTCGGCGCCGCCTGTCTCGGCCTCGACGAGGATGTGTATTACGACAAGATTTGCCGCCTTGCGGACGCAATCGTGCGCGGATCCAACGACACTCCGGCTCAGATGTTGCCCTTGTCCCCCGCCATCCCGTTGCAGTAAAACTCCGCCGCTCGCGCCCGGCCTGTCTGGAGATCACAGCGTCGCCGGGGACAGAGCGGCGATTCCCTCGGCGTCATGACGCCACCCACCCACCCCTGAGAGGAGACCCACCATGAAGAAACTCGTTTGGTTTGTTGCCACCCTGGCGATGCTCGTTGTGCTTGCCCCCCGCCACGCGGACGCCGCCGACTACGTCGGCTCGAAGAAGTGCAAGATGTGCCACAAGAATGCGTTCACGGCGTGGGAGGGCTCGAAGCACGCCCAGGCGTTTGCCACCATGGAGAAGGAGGGCGCCACGGGCAAGCCCGAGTGCGTCAAGTGCCACACCACCGGGTACGCCGGCTCCGGTGCGGTCACCGAGGATCAGAAGAACGTCGGCTGCGAGCGGTGCCACGGCCCGGGCTCCGGCTACATGAAGCTGATGATGAAGAAGGCGACCTACACCACCGAGGCCGCGCAAGCCGCGGGCCTGATCCTGCCGGGCAAGGACGGGAAGTTCTGCACCGACAACTGCCACAACTCCCAGAGCCCGAACTTCAAGCCGTTCAACTTTGAAGAGCGGTGGGGCCAGATCAAGCACGAGCTCGACAAGCCGCGCGCTCACTGAGCCGGCGCGCGCGGCAACGCGTGGGGGTCCCGGCGGCTGCCGCCGGGACCCCGTTTTGTCCCCGGTGGGCCGGTGACTCGGCCCGCACCCCGTCATGGCCCCCTCCCTCCGCCCTCCGGTACGCCGTCGCCGCGCTCGCCTCGCATGGTGGATCGGGGCGGTGGTTGCTGCCCTGTTCGCCAACCCACCCTCACCGTTGGCCAAGGGTCCGGACAAGGTTGGCACGGAGTGCGCGACCGCCACCTGCCACGCCAACTTTGCCAAGAAGGCGCACGTCCACGGGCCGGTGGCGGGCGGCGAGTGTGAGCCGTGTCACGTGCAGAAGGGGGCGGGGCTGCACGAGTTCAAGCCGCGCCCGCAGGGCGGTGACCCGATCTGCTACGACTGCCACGACCGCAAGGACCAGGGAAAGGTGGTCCACGGGCCGGTCTCCGAGGGGGGCTGCACCGACTGCCACGACCCCCACGCCTCGGACTTCGAGTACCAGCTCGTCGCCGACGGTGCGGCGTTGTGCGTCAACTGCCACGAGGATGACAAGACGACCCAGAAGCACGTCCACGGTCCGGTAGCGGTGGGGGAGTGCATCGCCTGCCACGACCCGCACAGCTCGAACAACGAGGTGCGGCTGAAGAAGCCGGGCAGCGAGATGTGCCTCGAATGCCACGAGGACAAGAAGGAGGCGATGGCCAGCGCCGCCCATGTCCATCCGCCGGTGAAGGAGAAGTGCTGGAGCTGCCACTCCCCGCACGGCACGGCGTACGAGTTTCAGCTTCTCGATGAGGTGCCGAAGCTCTGCTTCCGTTGCCACAAGGACAAGGCGAAGCAGATCGAGAATGTGAAGACCCCGCACGGCGCGGTGACCACCGGCAAACGGTGCGTCAACTGCCACGATCCGCATACCTCCGAGTTCCCGAAGCAGCTCAAGATGGCGCCGATGGACCTCTGCCTGTCATGCCACGACAAGCAGGTCGAGACGCCCAGCGGGGCGATCCCCGACATGAAGAAGTGGTTCGCGGACCACGCCGACCACCACGGGCCGATCCGCGACAAGGACTGCTCCGCCTGTCACGACCCGCACGGGTCCGACAACCTGCGCATCCTCAAGCGGGCCTTCCCACCCGAGTTCTACGCCCCCTTCGACCCGCAGAACTACGCCCTGTGCTTCGGTTGCCACTCGCCGAAGCTGGTCGAGGACCCGCAGACCTCCAGCCTGACCGGCTTCCGTGACGGCACTAAGAACCTCCACTACGTCCACGTCCACCAGCAAAAGGGGCGTACCTGTCGCGCCTGCCACGAGGTCCACGCGAGCGCCCACCCGAAACACATCCGCGACTCGGTCCCGTTTGGGTCGTGGGAGCTGCCGATCGCCTTCGAGAAGCTCGACGACGGCGGCCAGTGCGCCCCCGGCTGCCACGTGCCGCGCGCCTACCACAACGACGGCGAGCAGAAGCAGACCACCCCCGCCGAGGCCGGTGCCAAGAAGAAATAGGCCCGCCCCACGCTGAGAGAGGGAGCCATGGTGCAGGAGTTGTGGAGGAAGTGGAGTTGCCGGTGCGGCGCGGCGCTCCTCGCCGTGCTTACGCTGGCGGTGGCGGCCGAGGCCCGCTTCCAACTCCAGCGCGGTGACCTGGCCCCGCCGATCGGTCTCACCGACAGCGCCGGGCGGCCGGTGGCCGCCAGCGGCCCGACCCCGTCGATCCTCCTCTTCGTCCATGATGGCCAGCCCCGCTCGGCGCAGCTCCTCGCCGCGCTCGCCACCCTTGGGGAGGCGGTGCGCGGGGCGCGGGTGGTGGTCGTCGCCTCGCCGCGCGGCCCCCTCCCGGTCCTGCCCGCGGGGTTCAGCGCCGTCCTCGCCGCTGACGGCGACGGGGCGACCTTCAAGGCGTACGGCGTGGTGATGACCCCGACCACCGTGGTGGTGGACCCGCAGGGCAAGGTGGTGGTGGTGATCGCCAACCAACCGGAAAACTTCTCTGCCCGCCTGGGCGCTGCCCTCGCCGCGGCCGCCGGCAACCCCTTCGACGAGGCCCTGCTCAGCGGCGGCGAGGCGCCGGCGGTGGCGGCGGCGCACGACCATCTGGCGGACGCTCGCGCCCTCGCCGGTGAGGGCAAGATCGAGGCGGCCCTGGCGGCCGCAACGGCGGCGGTGGCCGCCGATCCGAGCGAGGTCGTGGCGCGGCAGCTCATGGGCGATCTACAACTTGCCACGGGGGACGCGGCCGCGGCGCGGGCCACCTTCGAGCAGATTCTGCGCGACCACCCGCACCTGCCGGCGGCGGAGATTGGCCTCGGCCAGGCGCTGCTCGCCACCGGCGGCAGCGAGCGGGCGGTGGAGATCCTGCGCCAGGCGACGCGCACTAACCCGAACCCAGTCCGCGCCCACTACGCCCTCGGCCGTTTCTACGAGGGCCAGCAGCGCTGGGACGAGGCGGTGGCCGAGTATCGCGCCGCGTTGGTGAAGCTCAAGGAGGGGCGGAGATGAACCGGGTGCGGTGGTGGCTGGGGTGGTCGTTGTTGGTGCTGTTCGCCAGCCCCGGGTTGGCGAGCGGCTTTTCCCGGCTGATGGTGGGGATGGAGCTGGAGTCGATCGACGGCGAGGGGATCGACGGCGGGTCGGTCCGCCTGCGCGACCACCTGGGCAAGCGCGCGACGGTGGTCCTCTTCTGGGCGAGTTGGAGCGACAACTCCCTCCCCGCCTTGCGGCGCCTCGCCGGCTACTCGGAGGCGATCGCCGCCGGGGATCTCGGGGTGGTGACGGTGAACGTCGAGGCCCAGGCGCCCACCGCCGAGGAGCGGGCGCGGGTGGCCGCCCTGGTGGCGAGTGAGCACCTCCCCTTCCCGGTGGTGATGGACCTGGGCCTCGCGCGGTTTTCGCGCTTTGGGGTGGTGGCGGTCCCGTCGGCGGTGGTGCTCGGCAAGGAGGGGCGGGTGGCGGAGCTCCTCATTGGCTATCCGCTGGTGGGCAGGGACGGCTTCTTCCGCCACCTCGATGAGCTTCTCGGCAAGGGCGCGCCCGCGCGGCCGCCCGCCAAGGTGCTGCCCAAGGAGGCGGTGCGTCTCACCCACCTGGCGGAGAGTCTGTTGGTGCGCGACCGCCACGCGATTGCGTTGGAGAAGCTGGCGGAGGCGGAGCGGGTCGCCCCCGACTTTCTCCCCGCCTATCGCCTCGCGGCGCGCATCCACCTCGCCACCGGGGATGCCAAGCAGGCGGCGGCCGCGGCGGCGAGTTGTCTGAAGGTCGCCGGCGCCGACGCCGAGTGTCTGCTCCTGGCGGCCCGGGCGCAGGTCGCCGAGGGAGATGAGGCGGGGGCGCGGGCGCGCCTGGCCTCCTGCATCGACCACCACCCCGACTACGCCGGCTGCCTCGCCCTCCTCGGTGGCCTGGAGGTGAAGGCGGGCGAGCGCGCCACCGGCCTCGATCGCCTCGCCCGCGCCGTCGCCCTCAACCCCCTCGACCCGGAGATTCAGGAGGCGGTGGGGGAGGGGAGGCTGGCCAGCGGCGAGGGCGAAGGTGGCGCCGCGGCCCTGCGCAAGGCGGTGGAGATCCGCCTCGGCGGCCAGTTGGGTGCCCCGTAGCCCTGGTCTATACTGCGCCGCCGAGCGGGGCGAGCCATCCCGCGGCGCGTGCGCCGATGACCTTCATTCGCTCCCTGAAGTGCCAGGTAACCAGTGCCCTCACCGTCGCCTTGGTGGTGGTGATTGGCCTCGGCGCCTGGACGGTGAGCCGCTACCAGCAAGAGGCCCTCCAGCGTCTGGCGGACCAGCAGGCCCACCTGATGGCGGACGTGGTCCAGTCGGGCCTTTACTCCCTGATGCTCCTCCACCGCGGCGGTGAGATTCAGGAGTACGTCCGCCAGTACGTCGCCCAGGAGCAGATCCTCGATCTGCAGATCGTCCGCATGGACGGGACGGTGGCGGTCGCCAGCCGGCCCGAGCAGGTGGGGCGGCAGGTGGAGGGGTGGTCGCCCGCGGCACTCGCCGCCGGCACCGCCGCCGAGGATGGGCAGACGATGGTCCGCGGCCAGAGCGGCCAGGTAATCCGGCGGTTGATCCCGCGCGCCCCCGAGTGCGGCGAGTGCCACCAGGACACGGGGCCGTACCGCGGCGCTATCGCCCTCACCCTGTCGGAGGAGCGGTTTCGCACCTGCATGACCCGCCTCGGCAACCGTATGGCGGTGGCGGGGGTGGTGGCCGCGACGGTGACCTCCCTGCTCTTGTTGGGCCTCCTGACCTGGCGGGTGAACCGGCCGCTGGATCGGATGGTGCGGACGGTCCAGCGGGTGAGCCGGGAGGGCGATCTCGATGTCCGGGTGACCATGCTGCGGGCCGACGAGTTTGGCGAGCTTGCCGCTGGCTTCAACCAGATGATGGACCGCCTGCAGCGGATGCAGTCGGAGCTGGAGGCGCACCACCAGCGGGAGATGGAGCAGTCGGGCCACCTGGTGGCGGTGGGCGAGATGGTCGGGGTGATCTCCCACGAGCTGCGCAACCCGCTCGCGGGGATCCGCTCCGCCATCCAGGTCTTGGTCGCGCAGGCGGAGGAGGGGGGCAATCGCGAGGTCCTCAAACACCTCGACGCCGCCACCCAGCGTCTGGATTCCATGCTTGGCTCGACCCTCGACCTGCTGCGCCCGAACCGGATGGTGGTGGAGTTCACCGACCTCAACGAGGCCTTGGAGCAGGCCCTCTTCTTCATCCAGCGCGATCGCCGCCGCGGTGTCGAGCTGAAGATGGAGCTGGCCGCAAACCTGCCGCTGATCCACATCGACCGCGAGCAGATCCAGCAGGTCTTCCTCAACCTGGCGCTCAACGCCCTGCAGGCGATGGGCAACGAGGGGCGGCTGACGATCACCACCGCCGAGGTGGCGGGACCGCGCGGGCGCGCCCTGGCGGTGCGCTTCACCGATACCGGGCCGGGGATTCCGCCTCCCCTGCGCGAGCAGATCTTCGAGCCGCTCTTTACCACCCGCCCCGACGGCACCGGCCTCGGCCTCTCGACCTCCAAGCGCATCGTCACGCGCCACGGCGGCACCCTGACGGTGGCAAGCGAGGTGGGGAAGGGTTCGACCTTCACCGTCACCCTGCCCCTCGGCATGGAACCGGACGACGAGCTTACCGGGCGGATCGCGCCGCCGCCCGCAAAAGGGGTGTGATGGACCGATCGAAGTACACGATCTTGGTGGCGGACGACGAGGAGCTCTTGCGCTGGTCGATCAAGGAGATCGTGTCGCGCAAGGGGTACCGGGTGGTGGTGGCGGCGAACGGCCGGGAGGCCCTGGAGGTGTACCACCGTGACCACCCGGACCTCTCCCTCCTCGACATCCAGATGCCCGAGCTGACCGGCATGGAGGTCCTCAAGCAGATCATGGCGGAGGAGCCCCAGGCCCTGGTGGTGATGATTTCCGCCTATGGCCAGGTGGAGCGGGCGGTGGCCGCCTGCCGTCTGGGTGCCCAGGACTTCGTCTGCAAGCCGTTCGACAACGACGACCTCCTGCGCCGCATCGAGCGGATCTTGGAGCCGGTACGGTTGCGCCACCAGGTGGAAGGGCTGTTGGCGGATCAGCGGCAGCGGTATGCGATCGACCAGATCGTGGGCCAGTCGGAGTCCCTGCGGGAGGTCTTCACCCTCATCCGCAAGGTCGCCGCCACCCCCAACACCACGGTCCTGATCACCGGCGAGAGCGGCACTGGCAAGGACCTGGTGGCGAAGGTGATCCACCACCAGTCGGCGCGGGCGGAGCAGCCGATGGTGGAGATCAACTGCGCTGCCATTCCCGAGCACCTCTTAGAGAGCGAGCTGTTTGGCCACGAGAAGGGGTCGTTCACCGGTGCTGGCGAGCGCAAGCTCGGCCTGGTGGAGCGGGCGAACGGTGGCACCCTGTTTCTCGACGAGGTCGGCGACATGGCGCTCGATCTCCAGGCGAAGCTCCTGCGCCTGCTGGAGAACCGCACGATTCGCCGTGTCGGCGGGGTCGACGACCTCGGCGTCGACCTGCGCGTGATCGCCGCCACCAACCGCGATTTGTCGAAGCGGGTGGAGGAGGGCGCCTTCCGCGCCGACCTCTACTACCGCCTCAACGTCCTGCCCATCCGCCTCCCCGCCCTACGCGAACGCCAAGGGGACGCCCCGCTCCTCGTCCGCTTCTTCCTCGATCGCCTCAACCGCGAGATGGGCAAGCAGGTGCGGACCATCGGCGAAGACGCCCTCGCCTGTCTGAGCGCCTACGCCTGGCCGGGCAACGTGCGCGAGCTCAAGAACGTCATCGAGCGCGCCCACATCCTCGCGGATGGCGAGCGGATCGAGGTGAGCGACCTGCCGGCGGAGGTGCGCGGTGGTGGCGCCGGCGGGGCGCCGGCGGGGGTCGCCACCGCCACCGCCTTCGGCCTCCCCGAGCAGGGGATCGACCTTGAGGAGGTCGAGCGGCGGTTGCTCACCGATGCCCTGGCGCGTACCCAGGGCAACCAGACCCAGGCGGCGGCCCTCCTGCGCCTCGGCCGGGACGCCCTGCGCTACCGGATGAAGAAGTTCGGGATGTTGGAGTAGCGGTGTGGCGCCGGGGCGCGGCGCACCGCGCCGCGGTGGGCGGATTTCGGCGGCGGGACCACGCGGAGGGCGGCGACCCGGTGGGGCTGGGCCCTCCACCCGAAGAGGCTGTCGGACTTTGGCGCGAGCACGGGCGAAGAAGCGGGCGCTGGTCGGATCGTGGCCCCGGAGCGGGTCCCGTTCTTCCTTCCGTAGCCCCTGTCGTTCTACCCACCCACCCCGATCCGCGCCAGCGCGCGCGTGGTTTTCGCCACGCTCGCCAACGTCGGGCAGCCTTCTGGGTGCGTCGATTGACGCACCACCGCGCGCTTTGACCCAGATCGAGGCGCGGCGGTTTTGGATCAGGGGCGCTTAACCCGTTGCGAAGCCATGCCCCCCTTGCCGGGCGTGGGCGGGCACGGGACTTGCGAAGTCTCCAATGAGTAGCAGGGAGGTGAATAATGACCACTCGGAGGCCCCGGTCACGGGTGGGAGACGACAGGATGTCCCCGGCACCGACCACTCCCCACCCCTTCCCCCTCTTCCGTTACTTCTCCCTCACCACCCTGGTGGCGATGGTGGTGGGCGCGGTGGCGGTGGCGGTGGTGGTCGGGCGGCTGGCGAGCCGCGAGGTGGTGACGCGCAGCGAGGCCCATGTCGCGCGCGTCGCCCAGGACCTGACCTACGAGCTCTCCCACACCCTCCTCTTTCCCGGTCGTAACCAGGGCGAGGGGGGGGAGGGTGCGCTCGCCGACCGGCAAGCGGTTCAGCGGGTGGTCGCCCCCCATATCACCTTTGCCGACCTGGCCACGGTCCGCATCTATCGCCCCGATGGAACCCTCCTCTACAGCAGCGACGGCGAGCCCGTGGCCGCGGATTTACCCGCGCTTGCCCGGGCGCGCGCGGGGGCGATCGTCTCCCGTCCCACCACCCTCTCCGCCCCCCCCGGGAGCGAGCCACGCCGCGCTCTCACCACCTACCTTCCCCTTTACGAGATCCCCGCGGGGAGCCGGCAGCTCCCCGCCGGTGGCGCTGTCCTCGGGGTGTACGCGATCACCCAGGATGTCACCGACCTCACCCTCCGCCTCGCCCGCACCCGCGACGCCATCTGGCTGCTCGCCGCCGGCTCCATGGCCGCCCTCTACCTCGTCCTCCTCGGGATCGTGCGGCGCGCCGCCCGCCACCTCGCCGCCGACCGCCAAGAGATCGTGGCAGGCCACCACGCCCTGGTGGAGCAGCGCGACCGCCTCGACACCATCCTCGCCAACCTCCAAGAGGGGGTGGCCCTCTACGACAGCGACCATCGGGTGGTCTTCATGAATCGGCCGCTGGTCGAGCGGTTCGGCGATTGCCGCGGCGAGCTGTGCTATCAGGCCCTCTTCGGTCTGGCGCGGCCGTGCTGTGGGGAGTCCACCGGCGAGCGGACGTGTGGCAAGAGCTGGTTCAGCCTGATGACCCCGAAGGGCGAGACCTACGAGCTGTTCACCACCCCGGTCCCGCAGCCGGATGGGCGCTGCTGGACCCTCGAGCTGGTGCGCGACATCGGCGAGCGGGTCTGCCTCGAGCGCGAGCGCGTGGCGCGCGGCGAAGAGGTGGAGCGCGCCCGCCAGGCGGCGGTTGCCCAGCTCCTCGTGGGGCTCAACCACGAGCTCAACAACAGCCTCATGGGGATCCTCACCACCCTCCATGTGATCGAGCAGGAGGGCGTCGCGGCCGCGGTGCGTACGGAGGCGGCGGCGCGGGTGCGCGGCGAGTTGGAGCGAATGCGCGTCTTAGTCACCCACCTGCCCGGGATCACCGAGGTGGGGGTGATCAACTACGTGGGCGGGGTCTCCATGGTCGATCCGTGGCTCGTCCCCAAGGGGCCGCAGGGGGGGGAGATCGCCGTGGCCAGCTTGGACCTGAGTGTGCCGGAGCTGGGGGGCGAGCGGCGGGCCGACCGTTCGACGACCCGCACCTGAGACCGCTTATGGCTGATCCCTCCTTTCTCATTCTCGTGGTCGACGACGAGGAGCTGATCCGCTGGTCGCTGCAGCAGGTCCTGGCGAGCGACGGCTACCGGGTGGTGGTGGCGGCGGACGGTGGTGAGGCCTTGGCGCGCCTGGCAGAGGCGGAGCCCGACCTCTGCCTCCTCGACCTCAAGCTCCCGGACTGCGACGGCCTCCAGCTCCTCCCCCAGCTCCACGCCCGCGTGCCCCATCTCCTGGTGGTGGTGATGACCGCCTACGGCTCGAGCGAGATCGAGGGCGAGGCGCGTCGCCTGGGCGCGGTCGACTTCCTGCGCAAGCCCTTCGATCCGGGCGCGCTCTCCCTGCGCCTGCGCACCCTCCTTGGCCAGGGCGTCCGCGACGGCTGCCGGGTGGAGTAGGGGGAGGTCGGCCGGAGGTCCGCTCGACCGGCGGGGCGGGGCGCACGGACCGGATTGGGCGCCGTGGTGCGTGACCTTCGGCGTCGGTCGGATTGGAGTCTACGGGATCAGGGCCGGCGGTTGGCTTGCGGGCGGTGGTCTGCGTAACCCCATTGGAACGGTCTTTTCGAGGGCGCCGCAAAGGAACGCGAATCGCTGCGCATCATGGCCGGGGAGGACGCGGCGCA
>MNYW01000170.1 GCA_001873295.1 Nitrospirae bacterium CG2_30_70_394
CCGCCTCGTTGATCCGCTTGTAGTCGATCCACGCGCGGATCGTCTCCTCCGTGAAGACGTCACCCTTAAGAAGGAAGGCGTGATCGTTCTCGAGGTTGTTGAGGGCGGCGTGCAGGGAGCCCGGCATGGAGGGGATCTGCGCCAGCTCCTCGGGCGGCAGGTCGTAGAGGTTCTTGTCCATCGGCTCGCCCGGATCGATCTTGTTCTCGATCCCATCCAGCCCCGCCATGAGCATCGCCGCGAAGGCGAGGTACGGGTTGCAGGTGGGATCGGGGAAGCGCACCTCGACCCGCTTCGCCTTCGGGCTCGGCGAGTAGGTGGGAATCCGGAGGGAGGCCGACCGGTTGCGCGAGCTATACGCCAGCGACACCGGCGCCTCGTACCCGGGAACCAGCCGCTTGTACGAGTTGGTGGAGGGGTTGGTGATCGCCGCCAGGGCCGGGCCGTGCTTGATGATCCCGCCGATGTAGTGGAGGGCTATCTGCGAGAGGTTGGCGTAGCCGTCGCCGTAGAACAGCGGCTTGCCACCCTTCCAGATCGACTGGTGGGTGTGCTGACCGGTGCCGTTGTCACCAAACAGCGGCTTCGGCATGAAGGTGACGCTCTTGCCGTTGCGCCGCGCCACGTTCTTCACGATGTACTTGTAGAGGAGCACCTGATCCGCCATGTGCAGGAGCGGCGAGAAGCGCATGTCGATCTCCGCCTGGCCGGCGGTGGCGACCTCGTGGTGCTGGCGCTCGACGGTGATCCCACACGCCTCGAGCTGGAGGACCATCTCGGAGCGCAGGTCCTGCTGCTGGTCGATCGGGGCGACCGGGATGTAGCCGGCCTTCTTGCGGATCTTGTGGCCGAGGTTCGGGCACTCGTCCGCGTCGGTATTCCACTCGGCCTCCTCCGAATCGAGGAAGTAGTACGAGGAGTTCTCGGTGGTCTTGTAACGGACGTCGTCGAAGATGAAGAACTCCAGCTCCGGCCCGAAATGGGCGGTGTCGCCGATGCCGGTGGACTTCAGGTACGCCTCCGCCTTGCGAGCGATGGAGCGCGGGTCGCGCTCGTACCCCTCCCCGGAGATCGGGTCGCGGATGTCGCCCACCAGCGACAGGGTCGGCTCCTCGCAGAAGGGGTCGATCATCGCGGTGGACGGATCGGGCATGACCAACATGTCGGAGTTGTCGATGTTCTTCCAACCGCGGATGGAAGAACCGTCGAAGCCAAGCCCCTCCTCAAAAACCGTCAGGTCGATCTCGTGCATCGGGACGGTGAAGTGCTGCCACTGGCCGATGAAGTCGCAGAACTTCACGTCCACCAGCTTGCAGTCATTTTCCTCCGCTAACTTCAGGGCTTGCTCTGGGGTCATGCCGATTTCTCCTCTGGGTGGTACGGGTCTGGAGTGCGTTTACCGCGTTCAGGGTGGCGGCAAGCTCTACCGCCACCCGGAGCTTCCCATCGTCAAATGGCGTCGCCGCCGCGTTCACCGGTGCGGATGCGGATCGCCTCCTCCACCGGCAGGACGAAGATCTTGCCGTCGCCGATCTTGCCGGTCTTCGCCGACGCCTCGATCGCCTCCACCACCTGACTGGTGAGGTCATCGGGGACCACCACCTCCAACTTCACCTTGGGGAGGAAGTCGACCACGTACTCGGCGCCACGGTAGAGCTCGGTGTGACCCTTCTGGCGGCCGAACCCCTTGACCTCGCTCACCGTGATCCCCATCACCCCCACCTTGTTGAGGGCCTCTTTCACCTCGTCGAGCTTGAACGGCTTGATGATCGCCTCGATCTTCTTCATCGCATCTCTCCTCTGGTGCCACGGCCCACGAAACTAGGTGGGGCACGGTAGCCTGGTTGGACTAAAAGGTGTAGCTCGCCTCCCCGTGCTGGCTCAGGTCGAGCCCCTCAAGCTCCTCCTGTTCCTCCAGCCGCAGCCCGACCACCGCCTTCACCACCAGCAGGATCCCCAGGGTGGCGACGACCGAGTAGGCGGCGGTGGCAACAACGCTGACGAACTGGATCCCAAACTGGTGCCATGCCGCCCCCGTGTCGGTGTGGAAGAGGAGCGACTGGACCGGCTTTCCCCAACCGGGCCAGGAGGCAAAGACGCCGGTGAGCAGCGCCCCCACCATGCCGCCGACGCCGTGGACGCCGAAGGCATCGAGGGCGTCGTCGTAGTGGAAGCGCCCCTTGAGCAGCACCCCGCTGTAGCAGACGGCGCCGCCGATGAGCCCGATGACGACGGCGCTCCCCGGCCCGACAAAGCCGGCCGCCGGGGTGATCACCACCATCCCCGCCACCAACCCGGAGGAGATCCCCAGGGCAGTGGGCTTGCCGGTACGCAGCCACTCCACCGCCGCCCACGACAACCCCGCCGCCGCCGGCGCCAGGAAGGTGGTGAGGAAGGCGAGGGCCGCGGTCTGGTTCGCCGCCAGCGCCGAGCCGGCGTTGAAGCCGAACCAACCGAACCAGAGCATCCCGGCGCCGAGCAGGGTGAGGGTGAGGTTGTGGGGCGCCATGGAGACACTCCCCAACCCCTTGCGCCGCCCAAGCACGATCGCAAAGGCGAGGGCCGAGAAGCCGGATGACATGTGGACCACCGTGCCGCCGGCGAAATCGAGCGCGCCGCGCTCAAACAGCCAGCCGCCCGCGCCCCACACCCAGTGGCAGATCGGCGCGTAGACCAACAACAGCCACAGGCCGGTGAACAAGACGTAGGCGGGAAAACGGATCCGCTCGGCGTAGGCGCCGGCGATCAGCGCCGGGGTGATTACCGCGAACATCGCCTGGAAGCAGACGAAGACCAGGGTGGGGATGGTGCCATTCAGGTTGTCCGGGGTGATACCGCGCAGAAAGAGGTAATCCACGCCGCCCACCAGGCCAAAGCCGCCCAGGTCGGTGCCGAAGGCGAGGCTGTAGCCCACTGCCATCCACAAGACCGGCACCAGGGCCATGGCGAAGAAGCTGTGGACCATGGTCCCGAGGACGTTCTTGCGCCGCACCATGCCGCCATAGAAGAGGGCAAGGCCGGGGGTCATGAAGAGGACCATGGCGGTGGAGATGAGCATCCAGGCGGTGTCCGCGGGGTTGAGGCTCGCCGCCTCCTCCGCCGCCGCTGCAGGCGCGACGAGGAAACACGGGAGGGCGGCGGAGAAAAGACGGGTGAGGTGGTATCGCGGTCGAAGGTGTGCCATGTCGATTTCCCGGTAGGTGCTGAAAGGTCCGCCCGGTGGGCGGGGAGGCGGCGTTACCGCCGATCGAATCCGCGGGTGGCCCATGCCGGACCCACGCGCGGGGAGGGTGGGCCGGAGGCAAGCCCAGGCAGGCGCCAGCCTCTGGCGGTTGGAGTGCGGCGCCGCCTACGGGAAGCGGACAATCACCTCCGTTGCCAGGGTGAACTGGCTATCCGTCAGCGACCCGTCGCCATCCATAAAGAGGTCGTCCGCGGCCTGGTCGTAGCGCGCCTCCAGCCGGCCAGTCATCGACTCGCCGAATGCCTGGTGGCCGGTGACGGTCGCCTCCCAGACGTCGGTGTCCAAGCCGCGGGCGCCGTCACGATCGCTGAAAAACTCCGCGCGCCCCGCCACCCCGAAGAGCTCAGTCAGCATCACATCCGCGTAAGCTGCCGCCCCCCACCAGACCCCATCGCCGCCATCCAGGGCGGCGTGCTCCTCACTCCCGTAGTCGAAGTTGAAGAGCAGATCGACGCGCTCACTCGGGGAGAAGCTCGCCACCAGGTCGAGCAGGCCGCGCATGTCACCCTCGTTGGCGGCTTGCTCGGCGCCGTACATACCGGCCGCGGACACGCTCCCCTTCTCGCCGAGCGGTACGGCCACCATCGCCATCAACGACTTCGAGTCGTTGTTGTCCTCGAAGTTGTCCCAGCCGTTGACGATCGCCCCCTTCAGCCCGATCCCGCCCACCTCGGTCGCGTACAAGAGACCGGTGTGGGTGAAGGGGATGGCGAAGCCAAAGAGGTACGAGCGCGAGTAGTTCATGTTGCTCGGCGACTCGATCACCTCGGCGCCGTGCAGGGTGGCGAACTTGCCGAAGGTGAACCCCTTGTAGGTGACGTTCGCCTGCTGGATGTCGAAGCCGTTGACGTCATCCACCAGACCCGTCGAGTGGATGGTGTCGGCCACGTCGCCGAAGTTCAGCACCAGGTTGAAGCCGGGGCCAGCGTCCACGGCGCCGCCCACCGCCAGCTCCGCCAACGGCACCTGAAAGGTGTTGTCCTCGGTGTCGAAGACCCGACCGTGGTTGGTGTCGTCGGCCGGCTCGTTGACGTTGAAGGTGTAGGCGCCGGTGACAAAGCCGGACCAGTCGAGAGCGAGCTCCGCCCGCGCGGGCCCGGCGAGGGAGGCAACGCCGACAACGGTGACCATCCAGGAAAGCGGGGTACGCATGGGCTCTTCTCCTCCAACAGGGGTTGGGTCCCCGGCCACGCCGGGACCGAGTGTGCTTGCCCCAGCGTCAGCAAGGCTCGTGCCACGAAAGCGCCGTGGGCTTGCTGCCACCCCGACGCCCCGGCCGCGGAACCGCGAGAAGCCAGCCCCGGCGGGAAAATCCGGGCCACCGGCCGGCCGCGGCCCGCGGCCACGGCGCGCGGCGCGCAATCCCGCCCGCCCGCGCCACGCCCCCTCCCTGCCCAACTTGCGGGCACACCCTGCCTAACCCGCGCGCACCCCTCACCCTGCCCCACCCGGCCCGGGAAGACTCAGCCCGGATCTCTCACCGGCGACCCGCGCGCCGCGCACGGGTCGCCGATCGGAATCGTCTCCTCCCACGGGGCCGGAACGACGCCGCGATCGCCCCCGAACCCTCTTTAGTCGGAGCCGGTTCCACCGGCGATCCGCGCCGACCGCGCCCCCCC
>MNYW01000003.1 GCA_001873295.1 Nitrospirae bacterium CG2_30_70_394
GGTCGCGGCGGCCGCTGGGGAGCACCGGGCAACGCCGCGAGGGCGGGGGCAAGGTGATGGTCGCGGAGGCAGGTGAGATCGGTCTCGGCCCAGAAGAGGTGGTGGCCGTCGAGGTGGTGGGCGGCGAGCGCGATCCAGTCGCGGCCGGCGGCGAGCCACGGTCCGGCCTCGGTGTGGGAGAGCGGCCGCTCGACCACCTCCCAAGCGGCCGCCACCCGCTCCACCGCCGCGCGCAGGGCGGCGAGGGCGGGGCCGTCCACCACCCGCGGACTCTGCTCTAGGGCGCGGTGGTAGGCGGTGCAGGCGCGCGCCACCGCCAGGAGGTGGTCGCGTACCGCCGGTCTCACCCCGTCGCCGAGGGTGTCGAGCCAGGGGGGCGCGGGGCGGGGGTCGAGGCGCGGCGGGTGGAGCGGCCGGGGTGGCGGGGTCGGCCGCGTGGTCGCCCAGCGCTGGGCCACCTCGCCGAGGATGGGGTAGGTGACGTGATGGCGGGTGCGTGACCAGTCGGCAAACCCATCGGCGCGCCAGCACGACTCGCACTTGAGGCAGTTCTCGAAGCTCACCGCGACGCGCGGCTGGCCGACCCAGGTGGCCTCGCGCTCGTAGACGCGCACCGGGCAGACGCGCCACACACGCGCGTCGAGGAACCGCTCGCCTGCCTCCAGATTGCCCGGCTCCGGCCAGAAGAGGCGCATGGGGGCGGTGGTCGGGTCGTGGTCGAGGGTCGCCATCTTCTCCGCCCACGAGGTCTGCTCGGGGGCAGTGGCCGGATCGACGGTGAGGGCGTGCTCGCGTGCCTGCTTCAACCGGCTCGCCGGGTCGCCCCACAGGGTGGCGAGGTCGACGTGAAGGAGCTGGTAGCGCACCCCGTCGCTGAGCAGGCGCGCCACCGCCACCCCCCACGCGGCCAGCGGCGCAACGGCGAGAACGAGGAGGTCGAGGAGGGAGAGGTGGTCGAACAGGGTGGCGGCCGCCGCCGGGAGCTTGCCCTCCAGCGGTTCCTGGTCGTTGGTGTAGAGGCGCGCAAGGGCCGCCATCGCCCCGGCGAGGCGCCGGCCGTGGCGCGCGCCGGCCGCCGGCGGTGGGGTGTCGACGCCCCCCGGCAGGTAGACCACCTGGCCCGGGATGGCATCGTCGCCGCCTCCCAAACAGTTGCTGAGCCAGCGCCACGGATGGCGCCAGGCAAGGCCGTGCAGGAGGCCGCGGCCGAGGTGGAGCGCCCGGCTCGCCCCAGCAAGAGCGCCAACCACCCGCGCCATCTGGCGCGGCGGTGCCAGCTCCTCAAAGCAGCGGCCGAGCCCCCACAGCCGCCGTCGCAGGGGTTGGTCGCGATCGGCGAGCAGCGCCCCGGCGCGCAGGGTCCAGTCGAGGGGGGTGGCGAAGAAGGTGTGGTTGGCCGCGATAAAGCCGGGCCAGCGGGAAAGCCAGCGGGCGTCGCGGCCGTAGACGGAGCTCCGCACCGGCTCGGCGTAGCGGCGGGTCAAAGTCGGCGTGTCGAGCTCCTCGCCGGCGGCGCGCGCCGCGACCACCGCGCGCGCGAAGGTCAGCCCCATGAAGGTGGCGGGGCCGGTGAAGTTCGGGCAGGGGAAGTCGACGCCAATCCCGGTGGCCGCGCCGCCGATGGCGAGGCCGTTGTCCACCAGCCGCGGGGACTCCTTGGCGCCGCCGATGCGGATCAGCTTGGCGCCGAAGCCGGCCAGCTCCGCGCCGGCGAGCCACGGGGCAAGCGCCGGCAGGGCGCGGAGGTGTTCGAGGAGCTGGTGGTGGTTGCCGCGCCATTGCTCGCTTGCCGCTTCCAGCGGCAGGACGTAGCCGAGGGCCAGGGAGTCGCGGTTGGTGTAGAGGAAGCAGCCCGCGTTGAGGCGCGCGGTGCGGCCGCCGAGGATCGGGTTGCGCAGGAGGATCTCGTACGCCGCCCCCTGGTTCGGGGCGAGGTGGAAGCGCGCCTCAATCTCCGCGGCCGAGAGCTTGAGGACCGCCTTCACCCCCTGGGCGAAGTGCGGTCGCTCGACCTCCTCGTACCCCTCGCGACTGACCAGGTGGGAGGCGTCGCCCTCGGCGAGAAAGACCACCGAGCCGTAGACCGCGCCTTGGTCGGTCATCACCCCGATGACCCTTCCCCGCTCGCGCAGCAGGGCGGTGGCGTGGCACCCGGCCAGGAGGGTGGCGCCGAGTCCCTCGGCCCGTTCGGCGAGGAAGCGGTCGAAGAGGGGACGCTGGACCGTGACGCAATGGGGGAAGAGGTGCGCGCCTTCGGGCGCCAGGCCGGCGAGGCCAATGCCATCGGTGATCAGCAGGCCGCGGCGGAAGAGCGGGCGCTCCACCGGCGCGTGGGCCAGGAGGTCGGCGCCGAAGCAATCGTCCGCCACCAGGTTCTCGCAGAAGTAGACCGCCCCGGACCAGTTCTCCGCGCCCGGGTGGCGCCCCCCCTCGATCACCACCACCGCCACCCCCGCCCGCGCCAAGGTCGCCGCCGCCGCCACCCCCGCCGGTCCCGCCCCGATGATTACCACCTCGGTCGCCAGCGCCATGGTCAAGCTCCTCCCGAAGGGCGCGGGATCCCCCCGCGCGGGGTGCATTGGGGTGCATCGGTAAGCCATCGCTCCTTTCTTAGCAATGCGCAGTGGGGTGGACTCGATGGCTTGACGCCCACCGCGCGCCAGCCGAAGGAGCGGACAGTGCCGCCGGTGGCCGCGGCCGGAGAGACCGATGTTGCAGGCGATTCCACCCCCAGCCCCAGTGGCGCCGCACGGCGCGCAGAGCGCAATGCACAGCAACACCCCCGCGGTGGCGGTGGAGGCGATCGCCGCATCGCCGGTGGCCCGGCCGGGGCGGGAGGCGCGGGCGGAGAACGAGGGGCGGCCCGAGGATCGCCGCCAGCGCCGGCGCAAAGGGGGGCCCGCGGGTGTGGAGGAACCGCACATCCTCGACCTCTTCGCCTGAACGGTCCGGTCAAGCGGGCCAACCAGCACGCGGTTGCGTCGCCCTTCGTGCCACTCCGCTCCGAAACTCCACGACCCCTCGGTCGGGCGGTGCCCTCCCCCGGCCGATTTTATGACCTACCCGCGGGGCGCCGATGGGGAGGCCATGAAATGCGTGGGTCGCAGGGTGGGTGACAGGGGTGGCGGCGCCGCCGGTTTCACCTTGATCGAGATCATCGTGGTGATCGCGGTGATCTCCATCCTGGCCGGCACCATGGTGCCGAGCGTGGTGACCCAGATGGACCACCAGCGGGCCACGGCGACGCGCGACGAGATGCGGGCGATCTATCAGGCGATTGTCGGTACCGTCTCCACCGCCGGCCCGGCGGGTGACGGCTATCTCGCAGACCTCGGGCAGCTCCCCACTTCGCTCACCGCGCTGCTGACCCAAGGTCTCCAGCCCCCCTACGCCCTCCACCTCGCCGGGGTCGGCATGGGGTGGCAGGGGCCATACCTGGTGGGTGGCTTCGCGGATGGGAGCGGGTTGACCGACGGCTGGGGCCACAACTACCGCTACAACCGCACCACCGGTCAGATCACCAGCGGCGGCCGGGACGGCCGGATCGGCACCGGCGACGACCTCACCCTCCCGCAGACCCCGATCCCGACTCGCCGGCCGTACTCGGTGGTGGTGCAGGCCAACAGCGCCCTTGTCCCCGGCAATACCGTCACCCTCGACAACACCACCGCCCAGGTCTACGCCTACTACGCCAACGGCGGCAACGAACGATCGGTGCGACTGGCCTGGGCCAACCATGCCTTCCGTACCCCGTCCGGCCGCGACCTCCCCCTCGGGGTCCACGCCCTCCGGGTGGTCGGGCGCAACGGTGGCAGTGCCGGCGACTACTCGGGTCGCGAGGTGGTGACCACCACCACCGCGCCGAGCACCACGATCTACCTGCCGTGAGTGGCAGCAGCCACCCATCTCGACGCACCCAGTTTTCTGAAGGAGACCCAACCCGTGAGCACACCCACCCTCGATACCCTGATTGCCGGAAGCTGCGACATCCCGTCGGCGCCGCCGGTGGTCACCGACCTCATGGCGGCGATGGCCAACCCGATGACCGACGCGCAGCAGATCGCCGCGGTGATCGCCCGTGATCCGACCCTGGTGGCACAGCTCCTGCGCGTCGCCAACTCGCCCTTTTACGGTCGCCGCGGCCAGGTGGCGAGCGTCGAGGCGGCGGTGATGACCCTCGGCTTCCACGCGGTGCGCAACCTGGTGGTGGCGCTGTCGACCCGCGGTGTCTACGGCGAGTTCACCGGCCTCACCCGCGCCCTGTGGGACCACGCCAACGCGGTCGCCCAGGCGTCCGGGGCGATCGCTAAGCACGTCGGGAAAATCTCGGTGGAGGATGCCCTCGCCGCCGGCCTGCTCCACGATCTCGGCATGGTGCTGCTGTTGCGCGCCGACCCGCCGGGGTATGAGGCGCTGGTGGCCGGGGCGGGCGATGTGATCGCCCTGGCGGCGGCGGAGCGGGCGCGCTTCGGCTTCGACCACGGCGACGCGGGGGCGGCGGTGGTCCTCCACTGGTCTCTCCCCGAGTCCTTGGTGGCGGTGGTGGGCGCGGTCCACTGCCTCACGCGGGTGGCGGAGGAGGGTGCGCCGGTTACCCGCCTGGCCGCGTGCGTGACCCTTGCCGATGGCCTGTGTGGCGAGCGCGGCCTCGCCCCGGTGGGGCCGCCTCCCGGCTGGGACGGGGGTGGCGCCTTGGAGCTGCTCAACAACGGCCTCGCCCTCGATGATCTGCGCGCGGTGGTCGAGGAAA
>MNYW01000140.1 GCA_001873295.1 Nitrospirae bacterium CG2_30_70_394
ACGTGGTGAACTCGATCATCAGCATGTGTCCGACGCACGCGATCGAGCTGAAGGGGACGCGCGACATCGAGATCCATAACCACGACTGCGTGCGGTGCATGCACTGCATCAATGCGATGACCGAGGCGCTGTCGCCGGGCAAGGACCGCGGGGTCTCTTTGCTGATGGGCGGCAAGGGCCACCTGAAGGTGGGCAACATGCTCGGCTCGATGATGGTGCCGTTCATGAAGCTGTCGACCGACAAGGACGTCGCCAAGCTGATCGAGTTCACCGACCGGGTGATCGACTGGTGGGCGGAGAACGCCCTCGACCACGAGCGGCTCGGCGAGTGCATCGAGCGCCACGGGATCCAGACCTTCCTCGATGCCGCCGGCTTGGAGGCGACGCCCGACATGGTCGAGCACCCGCGCGACAACCCCTTCTTCAAGGCCGCCTACTAGGCCGGGACGACGGGCGAACTCCTACCCTTCAAATCAAAAGGAATACTGATATGTCAGCATCCACCAAGGAATGGAAGACGATTGAGTCCGGGGTGCACGACCACAAGCCGGAGCTCCATCCGGCCCAGGTTCGCAACTACGGCAAGTGGCAGTACCACTACCGGCCGCGCCCCGGTGTGCTGTGTCACGTGGCGGAGAGCGGCGAGAAGCTCTTCACCGTGCGCTGCGGCATCCAGCGGCAGATGACCGTCGACTCGATCCGCTTTCTGTGCGACGTGGCGGACAAGTACTGCGAGGGCCACTTGCGCTTCACCGTCCGCTCCAACTGCGAGCTGATGACCACGGACGAGGCAAGCGTTCCGAAGATCATTCAGGAGCTGGAGTCGAACGGCTACCCGGTGGGCGGCACCGGCAACGCCATCTCCTGCTTCGCCCACACCCAGGGGTGGTTCCACTGCGACATCCCGGCCACCGACGCCTCGGGGGCGAACAAGAGCCTGATGGACACGTTGTTCGCGGAGTTTGGGCGCGAGGAGATGCCCAACCGCGTGCGTCTCTCCACCTCCTGCTGCGAGATCAACTGTGGCGGTCAGGCGGACATCGCGGTGGTCATCCAGCACACCCGGCCGCCGCGCATCAACCACGACATCCTCTCCAACATCTGCGAGCTCCCCAAGGCGGTGGCGCGCTGCCCGGTGGCGGCGATCCGGCCGACCATGGTGAACGGCAAGCCGTCGCTGATGGTCGAAGAGTCCAAGTGCATCGTCTGCGGCGCCTGCTTCGGCGCCTGCCCGGCGATGGAGATCAACCATCCCGAGTACTCCAAGTTCGCCATCTGGGTGGGTGGCAAGCTCGGCAACGCCCGGACCAAGCCGACCAACATGAAGCTGGTGGCCCACGGCCTGCCGAACAACCCGCCGCGCTGGCCCGAGGTGGGGGCGGTCGTGAAGACCATCCTTATGGCCTACAAGGCGGGCGGTAAGCCGTGGGAGCGGGTCGGTGAGTGGATCGATCGGATCGGCTGGAAGCGGTTCTTCGCGGAGACCGGTCTGACCTTCGACAAGTACATGATCGACAACTACCGCCACGCCCGGATCTCCTTCAACAAGTCGGCCCACGTCCGCTTCTAGCGGCGGGGGTGGCTCAGCGCCGGGGAGGGGGGCGTCGCCCCCCTCCCGCGGGCGGTGGGCCACCGGGCGGCGTGCCCCGCGGGGGGCGCGTGCGGTCGCCGGTGGTTGCAGGCGAGGGGCTCACACGAATGGAAGGAGTCTGAGCACATGGCAAAGAAAACAGTGGAGATGAATCCGATCCTCCAGGCGGCCCTCGAGTACGAGTTTCCCCCGTACTCGGAAGAGACCGGCTGGGACAAGATCGTGGTCAACGGGGACCACAGCCACCTGTGTCCCACCTACGTGAAGCGGACCCCTCCGTGCCAGGCGAGCTGCCCGGCGGGGGAGGACATCCGTGGCTATCACAACCTCCTCCGGGGGGTGGAGAAGTCGGACAACAAGTGGGAGGCGGCGTGGCGCCGGATTACCGAGCGCAACCCGTTCCCGGCGATGATGGGGCGCCTGTGCCCGGCGCCGTGCCAGACCGGTTGCAACCGCCAGTTTGTCGATGAGACCATCGGCATCAACGCGGTGGAGCACGCGATCGGCGACTACGGGGTTGAGCACGGCCTCGCCTTCCCGAAGCCCACCGTCTCCACCGGCAAGAAGGTGGCGGTGGTGGGGGGTGGACCGGCGGGCCTGTCGTGTGCCTACCAGCTCCGCCGCCGAGGTCACCAGGTGGTCCTCTATGAAGGGCGGGCGAAGCTCGGCGGGATGGCGCGGTACGGCATCATGGGGTACCGCATGCCGCGGCGTGAACTCGACGCGGAGATCCAGCGGATCATCGACCTCGGCATCGAGGTGAAGACCAACTGCAAGCTCGGCAAGGAGGTCACCCTCGACCAGCTTCGCAAGCAGTACGACGCCGTTTTCCTCGGCGTCGGTGGGCAGAGTGGCCGGGACCTGCCGATCCCGGGAAGCGACCTTCCCGCGGTCGCGAACGCCATCGAGTTCCTCGTCGGCTTTGAGGAGAAGGGCAAGGCGGGGATGAAGATCCCGAAGCGGGTCACCGCGGTGGGTGACGGCGACGTGGCGATGGACGTGGTTCGCCTCGCCCTGCGTCTCGGCGCCAAGGAGGTCACCCTGCTGTCGGCGGTGGGGCGCGAGGACATGAAGTGCCTGCCGCAGGAGATCAAGGACGCGCTCGCCGAGGGCACGAAGATCGAGTACGCCATTGGTACCGTGCAGGTGAAGGAGAACCCGAAGGGCGGCATCATCGTCGAGTGCGTACGGATGGAGCCGAAGCAGAAGGGCGAGGAGGGGTGGGATTCGCCGATTCCCTTCTTCCGCTACAAGCCGATCGCCGGCACCGAGTTCGAGGTGCAGACCGACATGCTGGTCTCCGCCATTGGTCAGGGGATTGATCGCCAGGGCATCGAGGAGGTCGTCGGCAAGGCGCCGTGGCTGAAGGTCGACCGCAACTACCAGGTCCCCGGGATGGAGGGGGTCTTCGGGGGTGGCGACGTCCTCTCCCTGACCCTGCTGACCACCGCCATCGGCCACGGCCGGTTGGCGGCGGAGCGGATCGACGATTATGTCTCCGGCCGGCCCTTCGCGAAGGAGATCTCGGACAACGTGATCCGCTTCGAGAAGCTGAAGTCGGACTACTTCAAGATCACTCCGCAGAGCCGCCGCAGCCATGTCCACGTGCAGAAGGTGGCGGACAACTGGGACGACCTCCTCAACAAGCTGACCCCCGAGGAGACCTTGGCGGAATCGTCCCGCTGCATGAGCTGCGGCCTCTGCTTCGAGTGTGACCAGTGCATGATCTACTGCCCGCAAGAGACCATCACCAAGTTCAAGAGCAACCCGATCGGGACGGTGATGTTCACCGTCTACAACGGGTGCGTGGGGTGCCACATCTGCTCCCTCGTGTGCCCCACCGGCTACATCACCATGGGAATGGGTGAGGGGCTGTAGCCCTCTCTCGCCCCCCTGGGCGTAGGTGACCGCCCCCCGGGTTGATCCCGGGGGGCGGTTTTTTTTGCCCGGGCCGGGGGTAGAGCGCCCGTGGCGACGCCGAAGGGTCTAGCTCGGATTCCTCCCCGGCGATCCGCGCGCTCCGGTGCCGGCCCGTTCGGGCCGCGATCGCCGATGGGAATCGGCTCCTACCAGGTTTTCGGGACGACGCCGCCAGCCTACCTGGCTTGCGCTCGGAGGCGGTGGCTGCGGCGCGTCGCGGCGGCGTGGCCGCGGGACGGCTGTTCGCGGACCGCTCTGGGCGACGCCGAAAGGGAGCCACCCGCAGTCCGATTTCCGCGCGCCGCCGGTTGTGTAGTAGGGCGGATGGGGAAAACTCCTAGGTATCTAGATGCCATTTACGCCAACTCGCGGTCCGGAGTTTTCGCTATGCCCAAGTCCAAGAGTCAGCAAGAAACCTTCCTGCATCCCACCCCTATGCTTGACGAGCTGGAGAGCGGTCCGTGGCCGAGCTTCGTGACCGGCCTGAAGAAGCTCGCCAACCGTACCCACAACCCGATGGTCCGCGGCGCCCTCGACCAGCTCGAGTACTCCTACGAGACGAAGATGGGGTACTGGAAGGGCGGGGTGGTCGGGGTGCGCGGCTACGGTGCTGGGATCATCCCGCGCTTCTCGATGATCGCCGACCGGTTCCCCGAGGCCGCCGAGTTTCACACCCTTCGGGTTCAGCCGCCGCCGGGCTTTCATTACTCCACCAAGTCCCTGCGGGATCTATGCGACGTGTGGGAGCGGGAGGGGTCGGGGATCATCTGTACCCACGGCCAGACCGGCAATCTCATGTTGATCGGCTGTACCCAAGACAACATCCAAAACATCTTCGACCAGATCAACCAGCTTGGCTGGGACCTCGGCGGCGCCGGTGCGGACATGCGGACCGGCATGTCGTGTGTCGGCCAGGCGCGCTGCGAGCACGCCTGCTACGACACCCTCGGTGCCCACTACAAGGTGCTGCAGCGATACAACGACGACGTCCACCGGCCGTCCTTCCCGTATAAGTTCAAGTTCAAGTTCTCCGGCTGCCCGAACGACTGCACCAACGCCACCCAGCGCTCCGATTGCGCGGTGATCGGCACCTGGCGGGACGACATCCAGATCGACCACAAGAAGGTCGGCGCCTTCATTGACCAGCACGGCCTCGACTACGTGGTGAATTCGATCATCAGCATGTGTCCGACGCACGCGATCGAGCTGAAGGGGACGCGCGACATCGAGATCCATAACCACGACTGCGTGCGGTGCATGCACTGCATCAATGCGATGACCGAGGCGCTGTCGCCGGGCAAGGACCGCGGGGTCTCTTTGCTGATGGGCGGCAAGGGCCA
>MNYW01000123.1 GCA_001873295.1 Nitrospirae bacterium CG2_30_70_394
GACCCGAAGGTGGTCGTGGAGCCGGACAGCCCGCGCCGCTTTCGCCTCCGCTACCGGGTCGTGGACAACAGCTTCTCCGAGTTCGCCAAGCTCCTCTACTGGGAGGCGATGTTTGATATCGACGGCGACGGCGACGATCGCGAAAACGGCGAGACGGTTTCGAACGCCGAGTGGACCCACCTTTACCTCTACACCGACCTGAAGGGTGGCAACCCGACGCAGAGCTCGGCCGACGCGGAGAAGCGGTTTGTCGGTCTCGGCCCCCTCGCGCTGGCGCGCGACCACGGCCCCACCGGCGCCTACCTGAAGGGTGGCGACCTCGAGTGGTCGGGAGAGCAAGGCACGGTGGTCTTTACCAAGTCGCCGCTCTTGGACAACGTCCCCATCCGCCTCACCAACCCGCGCATTTGGGAGGCCCTCGGCCTGCCGCTCACCCCGCTGCTCGACAGCGAGCGCGAGGGCAAGTCGTTCCGCACCGTGGTGGAGGAGGACATCCAGCCCTTCCAGGTCGCGGAGGTGACCCTGGTCGATGCCGACAGCGGCGAGCCGGTGCGTGGCACCGGCGGCCAAGTGGT
This sequence comes from Nitrospirae bacterium CG2_30_70_394, assembly GCA_001873295.1. GTDB lineage: Bacteria > CG2-30-53-67 > CG2-30-53-67 > CG2-30-70-394 > CG2-30-70-394 > CG2-30-70-394. Next base: position 576 of record MNYW01000123.1, read on the forward strand.
GCGCTACACCGGCACCGAGCCGATCGACATGCCCGCCTGCCCCCGTTGTCACGCCGGGCCGCGGCCGAACACGCCGTACCCCGGGGTGTGGGAGAAGGTCGAGGCGGAGCGCAGCTACTGGCTCTCCATCGACTCCAGCCCGTGGGTGGCGGACCTGAAGGCGGCGGCGATCTCCATCCTCGCGATCCATGACGCGCGCCACGCCACCACCTTCACCGCCAACTACCACCAGGTCTCCTCCGCCAACCGCCTCGGCCGCAACACGGTGATCTGCCAGAAGTGCCACGCGGATAGCGTCGTCGGGGTCCTGGCCGGCGGTCTCTTGGTGGAACGCGACGGAAAGTTCGCGGTGGTCGATTACGCGGATGTCGACGGCCCCTTCAAACCGGAGGCGGGGCGCGGCGCGGTGCGCGAGCTCCTCGCCCCGACCGCGGAGCAGGCGGCTGCCTACCGGGCCCGGATCGCCGCCACCCAGCCCCTGCCGGGGCGGCCGAAGGGGCTCTTGTTGGGGCCGCTTTCCGAGGCGTTGCATGGGACCCACCAGGGCCACTCGTCGCTGGCCGACGGCGTCGGGCGCAGCGGCGCGTGCCAGGCGTGCCACCCGGCGCACCGGTACGACCGGTCGCTCGCCAACTTCCCCCTCGACCGCAACGGCCTCAACCCCTTCGCCCAGGGCGACAACCGCGACGCGGCGGGCGGTTGCTACCAGGGGCGCGACGTGCACGCGAACGCCCACCGCGACACGGACGGCGCGGAGACGCCGGACCACCTGAACGCGATCGGCCGCTGGCTCGATACCAACGTGGCGCGGGAGTCCCGCCCCGATGGCACGAGCCGCGGCCTCTGGTGCACCAACTGCCACAACGAGGTGACCCGCATGCTCTACCAGGCGGATCGCCTGCAAGCCGGCCACGCCCGCGCCCCGGAGGCGGGCGACACGGTGCGCACTGGAGCCTCCCTGGCGGAGGTCGCCACCGGCCTGGGGACCGACGCGGCCCACCTCGCCTCGCTGCTGGACCCGATGGTGCGGGTCGATCCCACCACCCACCGCGACGGCGGTCCCACCGCACTGCCGTGGGCACCGCGCGGCGCGCGCCATGCCCCCGACTTCGGCGTAGTCGCTACCCAGGGGGGCGCGCCGCGGCTGGCCACGGACGGCGACGGCGATCTCAACGTGCGCCTCGTGGACGCCAACCCGACCGCCGCCGCCGCCCACGCGGGTGAGGGTGGGGTGGCGGTCTCCTATGACCTCGCCTCCGATGGCCGCGACTACTGGGTCGCCGCGGGCGAGCCGCACTGCGCCGATTGCCACGCCCCGCCGTTCGTCGAGTCCGAGGGGGGCGGCGCCTTCCCCATCGACCAGCCGGGCAAGTACCGCCTCATGCGCTACGCCACCGGCCACGCTGGCCTTCCCTGCCAGACCTGCCACGAGTCGATCCACGGCCTCTATCCGGTCACCCCGGACGTTGACCCCACCAGCTACGCCCAGGCCGCCTCCCTCAACCCCGATGGCTCGCACGGCCCGATCCGCTGCGGTAGTTGCCACCAGCCGGTGAACCCCAACGGCGTGCCGGTGAAGTTCGCCGACCGTACCTTCCGCGATGTGGCGTCTGGCGCGGAGGGCAAAGTCGGGGAGAGCTACGACCTCGCGGTCCAGTGGATCCACGCCAGCGCGCCATAGGGAAGGGAAAGCCCAGGCGCCGAGAGTGCAGCTCCGGGACCTGGCGCCGGGTCTGCGGGTGCGGTGGTCGCGGCTTCGGGGCCATGGCGCCAGGGCGGCGGGTCCACGGTCGCAACCATGGCGTCGGAGCCCGGGATCCCGGCGGTGGGTCCGCGGGTGCGAAACCGTGGTGTTGGATTGGGGCGTGGGGGGAAAAACGAACTCCCGCTCGCGCGCCGCGGCCCAGGGCCGCGGCCACCCCCGCGCGTTGGATCGCCACCCTTACCTGGGGGCAGGCAGGGGGGCCGGCCCCTCCCGCGGCTTCGGGGCCATGGCGCCAGGGCGGCGGGTCCACGGTCGCAACCACCGTGCCGGACCCACACCGCCCAGGATCGGGAAGCGAGTCAAGAAGCGGCTCGTCTCGTTTGTCGCGCCCACCGCACCGGACCCGCGGGTTCCGGGTGGCAAGGTCGCTGCGGCGGGCGAGTCGCACCCCTCACAGGCAGGAGCCGTGGCCGGTGAGGTCGTCGAGGAGGCGGACGATGGTGCGCGCGGTGCGCGCGTAGCCGAGGCGGCTGGTGTTGAGGACCGCGTGGAAGAGGGTGGCGTCCTGGAGGTCAGCGCCGTAGTAGGCGCGCACGTACTCGGCGCGCTCGTGGTCCATCCGCTCGGTCCGCTTCGCCACCGTCTCCCGGTCCTCGCCGGTCATCCGGCAGGTGTAGTTCACCCGGTCCTCCAGGGGCGCCACCAGGTGGATGTGAAGCCCGCCCTTGATCCCCTTGGTGGCCACCATGCCGCCGCGCCCCATGATGATTGCCTGGCCGCGCAGGGCGAGCGACCGAACGGTCACCGCCGTCTTCTCCACCAACACCACCTGCGGCGGCTTGTGTTCGAAGACGCTCGCCACCCAATCATTGAGCTTCGAGAGCTGGTGCTCCTCCAGGGTGGAGCGCAGCTCCTCTGACAGGCCGTGGTCGGCGATGATCTTGTCCACCAGGTTGCGGTCGTAGAGCTTCCAGGGGTGCGGCGTGGTGGTGCGATTGAGGAGCTGGAGCATGAGCTCGCCGATCGCATAGCCACCCGAGCCGTACTCGCGGGAGATGGTGATGAACCGTTGGTTGCTCGTCGCCTCCTCAGAGTGGCCCTCGGCGCGGACGTAACCTTGGATGTGGGTGGGAAGGGTCATGGTGTTCCTCATCCGGGGCGGTGTGGACATGGCCGCCGGGTGCCCCGGCCCCCTGCGCGGCCGGCTGCGCGCCTCCACGCAGCCCGAACCTGCTCCCGCCCCAAACTATAGCAACAAGCGATTGCTGAGCCGCGGACTCACCGACCGTGGGCCGACTTGCGGCACCGGGGGTTGCCCTCGAACGACCGACCGCCCGGGCCGTTGAGCTGGGGATCCTGGCGGTGGGCGGTGTTGTTGTTGGCGTACGCGACGTGGATGGAACCGGATGGCGCGGCGCCGGAGATCGTCCATCGCCCCTCGCCGCCCCTTGGGCGGATCGAGGAGCGCCACCGCCTCCGCCAAGGTCCTCCCCGGACGGAGCTGCACCGTCTTCTGCACCGAGTTGAACCCGCCGGCGGCGCAGGCGGTGAGGAGGACAAAGAAAAGGGGGGCCACCCAGGGCCCCATCGGTTCTCCTTCGCGGTGCAGGGTGGTGCATCGGCTCGGTTCTCCTCGCCAGTCACCGTCCGCCCCCATGGATCGCACCGCGGTGGCAGAGCGGCTACTCCACGATCTCCCCCTCCACCACCTCGGGCTCGCCCGGTTCCGGGGTGGTTGTTGCGGCGGTGTCGGCGATCGGTTCGGCGTGGAAGGTGAGGTGGTCGCCCGCGACTGCCACCGCGACGCGGCTGCCGTCGGGGACCTCGCCGCTGAGGATTGCGCGGGCCAGGGGGGTTTCGAGGTAGCGGGTGATGGCGCGCTTCAAGGGGCGGGCGCCGTAGGTGGGCTCGTAGCCGCGCTCCACCAGAAACGCGCGCGCCGGCTCGCTGAGGGTGAGCTCGATGCGCTGGTCGGCGAGGCGCGCCCGCAGGCGGTCGAGCTGGATCTCGATGATCTCCCCCATCTGGTCGCGGGTGAGGGCGTGGAAGACGACGATCTCGTCGATGCGGTTCAACAGCTCCGGCCGGAAGCGGGCGCGCAGCTCTGCCAGCACCTGGCCGCGCATCTGGTCGTACTCGCCGGACTCCTCGCGGTAGCCGAGGATGTGGTCCGAGCCGAGGTTGGAGGTCATGATCACCACCGTGTTTTTGAAGTCGACGGTGCGGCCGTGGGAGTCGGTGAGGCGGCCGTCGTCGAGGAGCTGCAACAGGGTGTTGAAGACCTCCGGGTGGGCCTTCTCGATCTCGTCGAAGAGGATCACCGAGTAGGGGTGGCGGCGTACCGCCTCGGTGAGCTGGCCGCCCTCCTCGTGGCCGATGTAGCCCGGCGGCGCGCCGATCAGGCGGGAGACCGTGTGGCGCTCTTGGTACTCAGACATGTCGAGGCGGACCATGTTGTTCTCGTCGTCGAACAAGGCGGCGGCGAGCGCCCGGCACAGCTCGGTCTTCCCGACCCCGGTGGGGCCAAGGAAGATGAACGAGCC
>MNYW01000127.1 GCA_001873295.1 Nitrospirae bacterium CG2_30_70_394
GGTGGGGCCACGGCTACCGCGCCCTGGTCCACGACCGCGCCGAGCTCTTGGCGTGGATCCGCGACGGTTACACCGCCCGCACCCACGCCAATCCGCTCCTTCGCCGCGTCCTCGATCGCCAGCAACTCCACATGCCCGCCTACCGCGCCCATCTGAGCGAGGCGGAGATCGAGGTCCTCGCCGCGTACATCGAGTGGCTCGCCGAGAGCGCGCCCACGAAGCCACCCAACCGGTAAAGGCCAGCCCCCCTTTGCCTACCCGTGCCGACACGCCGGCGCCGCCAGGCCGGCCACCCCATCGGTCGCGGCCGGCAAACGGGCGCACCCCGCATCGCCACGCCGGGTTGTGGCAAGAGCGCGGGCGAGCAGCCGGGCCGTGGCCCCGGCGACTTGCGCGGGCCCGGCCCCGCTTTTCCCGCTACCCCGCGCACCTTGGCGCAAGGTACGGGATCGTGTGCGCCATCGGCGCCCCGTCCCTGCCCCCGTCTCCCCGCGCCGGCGCCATCTTCCAACATCCGGGCCGGCCAGGCCGGTTGTTGCCGTGGCGTCTGCCCGATCGTTGCGCCCCGTCCCGGCGCCGCCATGCGCGCCACCAATCTGCCCGGCCACCCCGGCGCCTACCCGATCGTTGCACCCCATCCGTGGCCCCTTGCGTGTGCCCCGCCGGCAAGGTGTGATGGCGCGATGGACCGTCCCTGGACCATCGACCCGCACCGGCGGAGCCGCCTGGCACGGATCATCGAGGCCCTCGCCGCCGCTGGCCACACGGCGCGCCTGTGCGGCGGTGGGGTGCGCGACCGGCTCCTCGGGCAGGAGCCCGCCGACGACGACCTCGCCTGCGACGCCCCGCCGGAGCAGATGGTCATGGCCCTTGAGAGGGCGCGGATCCGCACCGTCCCCACCGGCATCGCCCACGGCACGGTGACCGCGATCGTCGAGGGAGAGGGATTCGAGATCACCACCCTGCGCCGGGAGCTGGCCACCTTCGGCCGCCACGCCGAGGTCGCCTTTCGGGACGTAGCGTGGGAGGAGGACGCACAGCGCCGCGACTTCACCATCAACGCCCTCTACGCCGACCTCGACGGCCGGATCTACGACCCGGTGGGTGGGCTGGCCGATCTCGACGAGGGCTGGGTCCGCTTCGTCGGCGAACCGGCGGCGCGCATCAAAGAGGACTTCCTGCGCATCCTCCGCCTCTTCCGCTTCCACGCCCGCTTCGGCCGCCACCCGCTGGACGAGGCGACCCTGGCGGCGGTGCGCCAGTGGGCCCCCTACCTCACCCACCTGTCGCACGAGCGGGTGGGCCACGAGTGGTGGGGGCTGCTCGCCACCGCTCGACCGCGCGCCGCCCTGGAAGCGATGGCGGCGAACGGCGTGCTCGCGGTGATCTTGCCGGAGATCGGCGCCATGCCGGCGGAGCCGCAACAAAACTTGTACCACGACCGCGACTGTCGCCTGCATAGCTGGCACTGCCTGGTCGCCCTCGGCGCGATGGAGGAGGGCCGCTACGCCCGCATTGGCCCGTCGGGCGAGATCGACCCCGACCACACGGTGGCGTGCGCGCCCCTGCCTCGCGACCCGCTCCTGCGCCACCTCGCCCTCTCCCACGACCTCGCCAAGCCGCTTTGTCACAAGCGCGACGGGACCCGCGACCGCTTCCTCGGCCATGACCGGGTGGGGGCGGAGATGATCGCCCGCCAGCTCCGCCGCCTGTGCCGGCCGAAGGGCGAGCAAGAGGTGGCGCGGGCGGTGATCCGCCACCACCTCTACCTCCTGAAGAACGACGATCTCTACCTCCACCGCCGCCTCTACCGCCGGGTGGGCGCAGCGCGCTTCGCCCTCCTTTTGGCCCTCGCACTGGCCGACGGCGCCGCCATGCAACCGCACGTATGGGAGCGGTGCGCCCGCACCCTCCTTCCCCTGCGCGACACCTTCCCCACCTGGGACGCGCCGCCGCCGATGCCGGTGGGCGGCGGCGACCTCCTCACCCTCGGGGTCGCCCCGGGGCCCACCATGGGCAAGTTGCTCGCTTGCCTGCGCGCCTGGTGGGAGGCCGAGGAGCCGCCGCCCGACCGTGACCGCTGCCTCGCCTGGGTGCGCGATCGCCTTGCCAACGAGGAGAACCGGTGAGGGTGGCGAGCTACCCAGCGGCGGTGGTGCAGATGGCGGCGGGGCCGGACACCGCCGCCAACCTTGCCCGTGTCGAGGGGCTCGTGGCGCGGGCGGCGGCGTCCGGCGCGCGGCTGGTCGCCCTCCCCGAGCTCTGCCTCTGGCGCGGCCCGAGCCGGGAGTACGCGGCCCACGCCTCGGCGATCCCCTCCCCCCTCACGGACCGCCTCGGCGAGCTCGCCGCCCGTTACCGGATTTACCTCGCCGCCGGCTCGATCCTCGAGCGATGCACGGTGGCGGACCATTGCTACAACACCGCCCTCCTCTTTGGCCCCGGCGGTGCGCTCCTCGCCCGCTATCGCAAGATCCACCTCTTCGACGTCGCGATCGCGGGGGGGCCGGTGGTCAACGAATCGTCGCGCATCGCGCCCGGCGAGGCGGTGGAGGTGGTGGAGACGGAGCTCGGCCGGATCGGCCTCGCCATCTGCTACGACCTGCGCTTCCCCGAGCTCTTCCGCGCCCTGGCCGCGCGCGGCGCGGAGGTGATCGTCTTGCCCGCCGCCTTCACCCGCCACACCGGACTCCACCACTGGCAGATCCTCGTGCGCGCCCGCGCCATCGAGAACCAGGCCTACGTGGTGGCGCCGGGGCTCATTGGCCCGATGGAGAACGCCGTCCCCACCTTCGGCCACTCCCTGATCGTCAACCCGTGGGGCGAGGTGGCGGCGCGCCTTGGAACTCACGAAGGGGTGGCAGTGGCGACCCTCGACCGCGACCGCCTCGCCAAGATCCGCGCCCAGCTCCCCGCCCTCACCCACCGGCGACCCGACCTCTTCGGGTAGACACCGGTAGCCCCCGGCGACCCGCGCGCCGCGCAACCCCCCCTCTTGCCGGAATCGCTGAAAGGATTCGGCCCCTACCGCGGGGACCGAAACCCCGGCGCGATCTCCCACCCTCCCGCCGGGTAGACACCGGTAGCCCCCGGCGACCCGCGCGCCGCGCGGCCGGCCCGGTGGGCCACCCTCGCCGCACCGGTGCACCCCCCTCGTGACCTCGCGGGGGAAAGAGGGGCGTAGCCGCCGCCTACTCTGCCGGTCGGGCCGCCACCACCTCGGCGAGGGTGTCGATCAGCCGCGCCTCCGCGGCGTCGAGGGTGAGGGCGAGCTGGGGCTCGCGCCGGTGGCGCTCCGTTTCCGGGAGGTGGCGGAGCCGCTTGCGGTCCACCGGCACGAAGACCGTGTGGCCGTCGTAGAGGGTCGCGCGCACGGTGACCGGGGCGTAGTAGGCGTTGAACAGAAAGGCGCCGCCGCCCCAGGTGAGGGTCTCGGAGGTGACCTCTTCCGCCGCCACCGCGAGGGCGACCCAGAAGTTGTGCACCACCTGTGCAGCGATCACCCCCTGCACCACCCCCTCCGCCACCCCGCTGCCGATCAGATAGGCGAGCCAGCGGCGCGGTACCCGGCCGTAGCCGAGAAGCTCCACCTCCATCACCGCCCCGGCCCCGGCCGCCCGCGCTGCCGCCACCCGCTGGCTTGCCGCGTCCGGCCACGGCCCGACCATTGCGGCCGCGCGTGAGGCCGCCGCCTCCTCCACCAAGGTGAGGCCGGGTGCGGCGTCGAGGCGGACGAGGAGGTCGCGGTGGAGGGTCTCACCCACCGCCGCCAGGGTCTCCTTGACCTGCGCCCGCTCCGCCGCCTTCGCCAGGCCGCCCGCGGGCGGCGTGGCAATCTCCACCAGGTGGCGAACGTGGAGAGAGAGCTCCACCGGCATCAGGACGAGGTTGATCGGCTCACTCCCCTTCGGTAGGTGGCGCGCCGACCAGCCGGCGCAACCGGTGGCGGTGGCAAGGAACACGACCGCCAGCCAGCGGCCGCCAGTGCGCGCGCGGCCGGCCCGAGGGGCGCAGGTTGCAATGCGCGGCGCAGGCGCCCCCGTCGCTGTCGGCCAGCAATCGCGCGGAGCTGAGAAAGCGACCATCGCGCCCCTACCTGAACTGGGTTCGGAAGGCTTCGAGCTCGCCTTGCAACGGCTCGACCGCCGCGCGCAACGAGGCCACCTCCCCCTCCACCGCCGCCCGCCGCGCCTCCACCGTCGCCGGTGGTGCAGCCACCCCCAACGCGGCCGCGGCCGCCGCCGCGCCCGAGAGGAGGTGGGCGTCGCGGTGCTCGCGCCGCCCCGGCAGCCGCTCCAAGCCCACCCCCAAGGGGAAGGCGGCCCGCTCTTGCGGGCGGACGAGGGCGACCTCTACCTCCGCGAGGTCCGCGAATGGGTGGAGACGCGCCGCGCGACCACGCAGCTCCCCGGCCGTCTGCGGACCGCGCAACAGCAGAAGACACAAAAGCGCCCCCTCCGCCGGGGTGAGGGCGAGGCGCCGTTTTGCCGTGTGCGCATACTTCACCACCCGCCCCTCCACCGTGTGGCGCTCCACCGCCAGGCCGTGGCCGCGCAGGCGATCCAGCCCCCGCACCACCTCACCCTCGGCAAGCTCCATCACCAACCTCCCGATTCGTGCGCTGGTTGCAGCCGGTGACCACGCCGGTTCAGCAACGGGCCGCGCAGCGGACCGGCCGCTGGAAGCGGCTGTTAGCCGCTTCCCTCATCTCTTGATGGCCCTGATTCTCGCGGCCCGCTCTTCAAGCTTCTCAGCCTCCGCAATCCGCTGGGTCGCGCGATAGAGCGCGGCCAGATTCTCGAGGCTCGTCGCCACATCGGGGTGGTCGGGGCCCAGGGCCCGCTCCGAGATCGCCAGCGAGCGCCTGTAGAGGGGCTCGGCCTGGGCGTAGTGGCCCTGGGTTTTGTAGAGCAGGGCCAGGTTGTTCAGGCTCGTCGCCACAGTGGGGTGGTCGGGGCCCAGG
>MNYW01000138.1:0-27054 GCA_001873295.1 Nitrospirae bacterium CG2_30_70_394
CAGACCCCCACCACCCCGCTCCCCTACTCCCCACCTCCGTACACCCGCGCCACCCGCGGGCCGATGGAGCAGAGGACCTCGTAGGCGATGGTCCCGGTCTGCGCCGCCACCTCGTCAGCGGTGATCCGCTCCCCCCCCTGGCGCCCGATCACCACCGCGACGCTCCCCACCGCGGCCGCGGGCGCGTCGGTCAAATCGATGCAGGTGAGGTCCATGTTCACCCGCCCGATAATTGGGCAGCGACGGCCAGCAACGAGCAGGCAGCCGCGGTTGGAGAGGGCGCGCGGCAGGCCGTCGCCGTAGCCAATCCGGACCACCCCCATGCGGGTGGGGCGGCCACAGCGGAAGGTCCGGCCGTAGCCCACCGTCGCCCCCGCGGCCAGGTGGCGCACCCGCACCACTCGCGTCTCCAGGGTCAGGACCGGCTCCAGATCTACCGCGCCGTAGCCGTACAGGCCGAGCCCCGGGCGCACCATGTCGAAATGGGCGGCGGGAAAATGGACCACGCCGGCGGTGTTCGCCAGGTGCAACGGGATCGCCCCGAAGCCCGCCGCCGCCAGCCGCGGCCGAAGGGTGGCAAAGGCGTCGATCTGCTCGCCGGTGAAGGCACCCTCCTCGTCCGCGCACGCCAGGTGGCTCATCACCCCCGCCAGGCGCAAATACGGAGCGTGGTGCAGGCGCGCCAACGCCGTCTCCAAGTGGGGCGCATCCAGCCCCAGCCGCCCCATCCCCGTGTCCACCTTCAGGTGGATCCCCACCGGCCGGCCGGCGCGCCGTGCCGCCGCCTCCAGGGGATCGAGCTCCGCCAGGTCACTCACCACCACCTCTAAGGCGAGCTCCACCACCACCGCCGCGGCCGCCTCGTAGCCGGGGCTGAGCACCAAGATGGGGGTGGTCACCCCCGCCCCGCGCAGGGCGGCCGCCTCCTCAACCACCGCGACGCCGAGGCCGTCGACACCCGCCGCCTCCAGCCGCCGCGCCACCGCCACCAGGCCGTGGCCGTAGCCCCCCGCCTTCACCACCCCCACCACCCGGGTGGTGGGGGCCAGGCGCGCGCGTAGGCGGCCCAGGTTGCGCGCCACCGCCGCCAAGTCGACCACGGCGCGCGTCGCGGGCAACCCACCCTGCCCTGCGTCTACAGGGATGGCGGTCAACGTGGGGTCGGAGAGAGACATCGTTTGAACTGCCGGTACGCCTACACCCTTGGGCCGTACTCGAACGCCTCCGAGACGAAGCGCGCGTAGCGGCGGACGAACCAAAGCTCCGCCTTGCCCACCGGGCCGTTGCGGTGCTTGGCGATGATCAGGTCGGTGGGCCAGGCGTCGGCGTCCTCCTCCATCTTTTCCGCGTCGCGATGGAGGAAGAGGACCACGTCGGCGTCTTGCTCGATCGCACCCGACTCGCGCAGGTGGGAGAGCTTCGGCCCGCCGGTCGACTCCTCCACCCGCCGGCTGAGCTGGGCGAGGGCGAGGACCGGGACGTTGAGCTCCTTGGCCAGGGCCTTCAACGACCGGGAGATCTCGCCGATCTCCAGATCGCGCCGCTCGGCGCGCTGGTTACCGCGCATGAGCTGGAGGTAGTCGACGATGATCAGGTCGCAGCCGTGCTCCTGCTTCAGCCGGCGCGCCCGGGCACGCATCTCCAGGGGCGACAGGGTGGCAGAGTCGTCAATGAAGATCTGCGCCTGGCTGAGCACGGACGCCGCCTGGGTCGCCGCCCCCCACGCCTCCTTGGGAATCGAGCCGGTCCGCACCTGGTGGGCGTCGATCTGCGCCTCCGCGCACAGCATGCGCAGGGTGAGCTGGAGGCTCGACATCTCCAGCGAGAAGAAGCCCACCTTGGCGCCGTGGCGCACCGCGGCGTTGGCCGCGATGTTCAAGCCGAAGGCGGTCTTCCCCACCGACGGGCGGGCCGCCAGGATGATCAGGTCCGACGGCTGGAAACCGAGGAGCTTCTGGTCGAGCCCTTCAAAACCGCTCGGCACACCGGTGAGCCCCACCCCCCGCCGGCCAAGGTCCTCCAGGGTCGAGAAGGCATCCTTCACCAGCGCCTTCATCCCCTGAAAGCCGTTCGTCGCCCCCTCCTCGCTGAGGGCGAAGAGCTGCTGCTGCGCGGCGTCGAGGATCTCCGCCGGCTCCTGCCGCCCCTCGCAGCAGGCGGCGGAGATCTCCTGGGCGGAGGCGAGCATCCGGCGGAGCTGGTGCTTCTCGCGGACGATCTCCGCGTGGTGGCGGATGTTGCCCGCCGAGGCAACCGCGCTGGTCAGCTCCGCCAGATAGGCGGCCCCGCCCACCTCCCCGAGCACCCCCTCACGGCTGAGGGACTCGCTGAGGGTCAGCTCGTCGATCGGCTCGCCCTTCACCCCGAGGCGGCCCATCGCCTCGAAGATGTGGCGGTGGGCGCGGCTGGAGAAGTGGTCGGCACGAACCACCTCCAGGGCCGCGTTGAGCGCCTCGTTGTGCCACAAGACCGCGCCCAGGACCGCCCGCTCCGCCTCCAGGCTACGCGGAACCGCCGCCTTCGCCGGGCTCTGCTCCGCGGTCTCCATGCCACTTACCCCAGGAAAGAAAAAAAGGCCCCCCGGCGATCCGCCGGAGGGCCTCGAAGATAAGCCGGAAGCAGGCCGATCCGCTACTTGGCGGCTACTCGGCCGCCACCTCGGCGGGCGCCGCCGCCTCGGCGGGCGCCTCGGCCGCCACCGCCTCGGCGCGGACGACCACCTTCACCGTCGCCACCACCCCCTGCGGCAGGTGGATCTCCACCGTGGTCGTACCCACCTCCTTGAGCGGGGCAGCCAGGGAGATCTTGCGCCGCTCGACCTCGAAGCCGCGCGCCGCCAGCTCCCGGGCGATGTCGATCGAGGTGACCGCGCCGTACAGGGTGCCGGACTCACCGGCGCGCTCGACGAACTCAAGCTCCTGGGCACTGAGATTCTTCGCCAGATCCTCGGATGCGAGACGGATCCGCTTCATCTTCTCCGCCACGATCCGCTTGTGGTGCTCCATCTGGTGCAGGTTCCCGCGCGTCGCCAGGACCGCGATCCCCCGCGGCAGCAGAAAGTTGCGACCGTAGCCACGCTTCACGGTCACCACCTCGCCCATGTCGCCGAGGTGTTCCATCTCATCCATCAACAAGACCTGCATCGTCGCCATGGCCAGGACTCCTACGCCCGCGCCGTCCAGGGGCGGACCGTTCACGCAAAGGGGGCGGAAGCATAGGAAGGGGCTCCCCGCCGGTCAAGGTGGAGGTGGCGCTCCTCGGCCGCGGCGACCCGCCGCCGAGCCACGGGCCGCATTGCCCGCCAACCGCCACCCCGGTCGCGCCGATGGCGCCCCGTTCGTCGAGCTGCACGCCGAGACGGGATGCGTCCTGCCCGTGTTGCCGCGGCAAAAGCCCTGCACGGAGGGGCCATGGAGGGGGTGTTGCCCCCGTTCATGCCGGCCTGCTCGGCGGTCCCAGCGTGGCGCCGCCACCCTGTTGGTCACCCCTTCCCCACTCGAGCCTCCGCGCCGCGGGGCGAGCTGCCTTGCGCGGTCGATCGAGACAAAGTCCGGCGTCTGTTAGACTGCGCGCCCCTCCCACCGGAGACCCCATGCGCCACGACGGCCGCCACCCCGACCAGCTCCGCCCGGTCGAGATCCTCCCCAACTACCTGGACCACCCCACCGGCTCGTGCCTCATCCGCTGGGGCGGGACCCACGTTTTGTGCGCGGCGACGGTCGAGGATGGGGTGCCGCGCTGGCTGCACGGTAAGGGGCGCGGCTGGCTCACCGCCGAGTACGCCCTGCTGCCCTCCGCCACCCACCCCCGCACCCAGCGCGAGGTGAACCGCGGCAAGGTGGGTGGCCGCACCGCCGAGATCCAACGGCTCATCGGCCGCTCCCTGCGCGCGGCGGTGGACCTCGCGCAGCTCGGCGAGCGGACCGTCTACCTCGACTGTGACGTGATCAACGCCGATGGCGGAACGCGCACCGCCTCGATCACCGGCAGCTTCGTCGCCCTCTCCCTCGCCCTCGACCGGCTGGTGGCTGAGGGGGCGCTCCACCGCGCGCCGCTCCACGGGGCCCTGGCGGCGGTGAGTGTCGGGATCGTCGACGGCGAGCCGCTCCTCGACCTCGACTATCCCGAAGACTTCGCCGCCGCGGTGGACATGTGCGTGGTCGGGACCGACCGCCAGGAGATCGTCGAGGTGCAAGGGACCGCCGAGGAGGCGCCCTTCTCGCGCGCCCAGCTCGACCGGTTGGTGGACCTCGCGCAGGGGGGGATCGAGACCCTCCTCGCCGCCCAGGCCACCGCCCTCGGCGCGGCCCACGACGCTCCCCGGGGGCAGCGATGACCTCCCCCCCCTGGCTGGAGGTGGTGGTCGCCACCGCCAACGCCCACAAGGTGCGGGAGATCCACGATCTCCTACGGATGGAGTGGATCCACCTGCGCGCCTGGGGCGACTTCGCGCCGCTGCCCGAGGTGGTGGAAGACGGCGCCACCTTCGCCGAGAACGCCCTGATCAAGGCCCACGCCGCCCACGCCCACACCCGCCTGCCGGCGCTGGCGGACGACTCGGGGATCGAGATCGACTGCCTCGATGGCCGCCCGGGGATCTACTCCGCCCGCTTCGCCAGACCGACCGCGACCGACGCGGAGAACAACGCGCAGATGGTGCGCCTGCTCGCCGATCAACCGCCGCCGTACACCGCCCGCTACCGGTGCGTCATCGCCCTCACCGGCCTCGGTGACCAAAAGGACCACCTCTTCGAGGGGAGCTGCGAGGGCAGCCTGATCCTTGCGCCGCGCGGCCAGGCGGGGTTCGGCTACGACCCGTACTTCGTGCCGCACGGCCTCACCACCACCTTCGCCGAGATGACCCTGGCGGCGAAGCAGGCCCTCTCCCACCGCGGCGCCGCGGTGCGCAAGCTTGCCGCCTTCCTCGCCGGCCGCCGGCCGTAGGCGGCGCCCACCCCCCTCGACTCCTGGCGGCGGCGCCCCCTCCGATCGCCGAGGCAAGCGCCACGGCCGGCGCCGCCGGGTTGCCGCGGCGCACCCCGCCCGCGCCCACGCGCCCCCGGGGCTCGCCCTGCGGCCACGGCTCGACCGCCCCCGCCGCGCTCCCTCCGGGCGCCGGCGCGCCACGCCGCGAACCTCGCCGACCACTGGGGGACGCGACACCGCGACCGACACCGCGGTGCACTCCCCACGTGACATTCACCACAGAGACACGGAGCACACAGAGAGGAATCCTGTTCTGCTGTCTCTGCGCCCTCGGTGTCTCTGTGGTGAGCTCGTATCTCCACCGCGAAGAGTCGCGCCCGCGTCCGACCGTAGCCGATGTGCACCACCGAGCCGAGGCGCCGCCGCGGGGGTGATCTCCTGCCGCACCCCCAACACCCCGAACCCTCTTGAGGGGGAGCGACAGGCAGCGGCTGACCGCCATCCACTCCCGCCGCACCCCCGGCGTTGCATCCACCCACGGTGCACCACCGATCAAGCTTCCGCGCTGCCCCCGGCGCGCCCACCCCACCCGACCACGCGCAACGCCTGCAGGGGCCAAGGCGCCCTGTGGCCAGCGCGCCCGTCGGTCGAGTAGGTGGCCACGCCGTAGATTTGCCGGAAAGGTAAGGGTCCGACCGCCGCGGGCGCAGCCCGTGCCTCCCCGAGGTTGGCGGCGGGCGGCCGCCACGAACCTCCCCGTTGGGATTGGCACGGCGGTTGCTTCGTCAGGGCGGGGCGCCACCCGCCACCCGCCTATTCCATGTTCACCCCCCCGCCCCCTTGCATCCTCATCGTCGAAGACGACGAGGCGATGCTCGCCCTGATGGAACGGTTCCTCCGCCGGGGTGGCTACACGACCGCCACCACGGTGACCGCGGAGGCGGCCCTCACCGCCATCGCGGAGAGTGCCCCCTCCCTGGTGATCGTCGACTACATGCTGCCGGGGGAGATGAACGGCTTGGAGCTGATCGACCACCTCCAGAAGTGCCACCCGGAGATCCCCACCCTCTTCATCTCCGCCTTCGGCAGCCCGGATTTGTGCCGCACGGCGCGCAACGGCGGCGCCACCGACTGCCTGATCAAGCCGTTCAACATGGTCACCCTGATGGAGCGCGTGGCCACGCTCCTCGCCCGCCCGGATACCACGCCACCCGCGTAGCCAGTGAGCCGCGAGCACTGGTGGCCGCGCGGCGCGGTCCGCCGCCCCCGCGTCTCCACGCCCGCCTGCGGCCTGCAAGGCGCCGGCGCTCCCTCCCCTCGCCTCCCCGCTTCTCCCGCCGTGGGAGGGCGCGCCCGCCCGCAGAGCTACGGTCTACAGCATCCCGTAGACGATGTGGAGGAAGTCGGCCTCGGTGAGGATCCCGAGCAGGTGGCGGTCGTCATCGGTGATCAGCGCACACCCCCACTTGCGGGTGATCATCGCCTCGATGATCACCTTCAGGGGGGTCTCCGGGCGGAAGGTGAGACGCACCGGGGTCATCACCTCCGCCGCCAGCCGCCCGGTCTCGCCACGCGCCGCCAGGCGCAGGAGGTCGCGGTGGGTGATCAGCCCCACCACCCGGCCCGCGTCGTCCACCACCGGCACGTGGCGGATCGACTGCCACGCCATCATCTCTCCGGCCACATCCACCGCCAGATGCTCGTTCAAGGTCTGCAGGTGGTCACTGGTCATCACGCTGGCAGCGGTCATCGGTGGTCTCCCCTCTAAGCTCACCCGCACAAAAACCGTGGTCCGCCCGCCGCCCCGCGACCACCGCCGCCTGGGGCAGATCGACCCGCGGCCACGGCCACCTGGGACACTCTGGCGGAGCGCACGGACCGCCTCGGACCCGGTCTCACGTTGTGGATGGTGGCGACAAGAGGCGGGCTCAAGTCCGGATCCCCTGCCGTTCGTCGCGCTCCGTAGGGCCCAACGAAGGAGGAGGATCCGGACCTCGAACCCCTTCGGCGCCTCGTGTTGCTCGATCCGGCGGTCGGGACCCGGTCCGACAGCTCCCTAGCGGACCGCCGTATCCGCCTCATCCCCCTCCCTGCGCACCAGGCGGTCCCACAGCACCACGATCGGCGAGGCGACGAAGATGGAGGAATAGGTCCCCACCCCCACCCCCACCAAAAGGGCGAAGGCAAAGCCATGGATCACCGCCCCCCCGAGGAAGTAGAGGGCAAGGACCACGATGAGGACGGTGCCCGAGGTGAGCACGGTGCGCGACAGGGTCTCGTTCACCGACTGGTTGATCACCTCCAGGATCGGCTCCTGGGCGTTGGCACGGTGGTTCTCGCGGATCCGATCAAAGACCACGATGGTGTCATTCAGGGAGTAGCCGACGATGGTGAGGACCGCCGCCACTACCGTCAGGTCCACCTCCATCTGGGTCACCGCGAAGGCGCCGAGGGTAATCATGACGTCGTGGACGAGGGCGAGGACTGCCCCGAGGGCGTAGCGAAACTCGAAACGGATAGTGATGTAGATGAGGATCATCCCCATGGCGTAGAGGACCGCCAGCATCGCCTTTTCGCGCAGTTGAGAGCCCACCTGCGGCCCGACCTCCTCCTGCCGCACCACCTCGATCCCATGCTCCTTGAAGCGGTCGGTGAGCACCGTGGTCACCTGCTTCACCACATCGCCCTCGCCCGCCTGGAGGCGGATCAAGAGGTCGTTGGGAGAGCCAAACTCCTGGATGGTCGCATCGCCACGGCCAGCCTCGGCGAGGGCGTCGCGGACCTCCTGGATCGCCACCGCCTGGGCGGTCTTGATCTGCACGACGGTGCCGCCCCGAAAGTCGATCCCGAAGTTCAGGCCGCGCACCACCATCGCCACGACCCCGATCCCGATAAGGATCAACGACAGGGCGACGAAAAAGCGGGTGCGCCCGAGAAAGTTGAAATGGGTACCGGAAGGAATGATCTCAAACATGGCTGATTAGATGGAGAGCGTCTTCATCTCGCGCGCCCCGAGGAGCCCCTCAAAGAGGGCCCGGGTGCAGAAGATCGCGGTGAACATGGAGGCCACGGTCCCGAGGGAGAGGGTGACCGCGAACCCCTTCACCGACCCTGTACCGAACTGGAAGAGGACAAGGGCGGCAATGAGGGTGGTGAGGTTGGAGTCGAAGATGGCGGTGAAGGCCTTCGCATAGCCCGCCTCCAGCGCGCTCGCGGCGCTCTTGCCAAGGCGCAGCTCCTCGCGGATGCGCTCGTAGATCAGCACGTTCGCATCCACCGCCATGCCGACGGTGAGGACCATGCCGGCGATGCCGGGCATGGTCAGGGTGGCGCCAAAGGCCGCCATTCCCCCGAGGACCAGGACCAGGTTGAGGAAGACCGCGAGATCCGCCACCAGCCCAAAAAAGCGGTAGTAGATCGCCATGAAGATGACCACCAACCCAAAGCCCACGGCCATGGAGAGCTCGCCCGCGGCGATCGAGTCGGCCCCCATGGACGGGCCCACGGTGCGCTCCTCCAGCGGCGTCACCTTCGCCGGCAAGGCGCCGGCGCGCAGGACGATCGACAGGTCCTGCGCCTCCGCCATGGTGTAGCTGCCGGTGATCTGCGCCCGCCCGCCGCCAATCCGCTCGCGGATCACCGGCGCCGAGTAGACGTTGCCGTCGAGGATGATCGCCATCCGCTTGCCGACGTTCTCGGTGGTGAGGGTCGCGAACTTCCGCGCCCCGAGGGTGGAAAACTGCATCGACACGTACGGCTCGTTGTACCGCTGGTCGATGTTCACCTGCGCGTCGGTGAGCAGATCGCCGGTGAGGACCACCCGCCGGATCAGGACATACGGCTTGCGGTCGAGGATGCGGCCGGTGACCTTGTCCACCACCTTCTCGTAGAGCACCTCATCCGTGGGCGGCAGCTTGCCGGCGAGGGCGTCGGCAACCGAAACCGACTCGTCCACCATCTTGAACTCGAGGACCGCGGTGCGCCCGATCAGCTTCTTCGCCCGCTCCGGATCCGCCATGCCGGGGAGCTGAATCAGGATCTGCTCCTTGCCCTGGCGCTGCAGGGTCGGCTCCGCCACGCCCAGGGCGTCGACCCGGTTGCGGATGATCTCCAGGGCCTGATCCACCGCCTTGTCCTTGATCCGCGCCGCCTCCTTCACGTCGAGGGCGATGGCGCCGTGGCGGTCGTCGAGGTCGGTATAGAGGAGCGCCGGATACTCGCGGGCGATGTACTCCTTGAACTTCTCCCGCTCGCGCGGCGCGGCGAAGGTGATCTCCTGGCGCGGGCCGCTCTGGCGCGCGCCGAGGGTGTAGATCTTGTTGTCCCGCGCCTCGGCAAGGATCTCATCCACCTGGCGCGCCAGGTGGTTGGTCACCGCCTCGTCCGACGCCACCCCAAGCAGCAGGTGGACGCCGCCTTGAAGGTCGAGACCGAGGTGGAGGTTCTTCAGCTTCCCCTGGTCATCCCGCGGCACGAGAAAATAGAGGGCGGCGGCAATGATCGCGAGGATGGTCGCGTACTTCACATAGAGGAGCTTCGACATAAATCACTCCGTGAGCTTCTGGGCGATGGCACTACGGTCCACCTTCACGCGCACCGAGTCGGTGATTGCCACCACCAGCGTCTCCCCCTTCACCTCCGTCACCTGGCCGTGGATCCCGCCGCTGGTGACCACCCGGTCGCCCTTCGCCAGGGTCTGGAGCATCTGCTTGTGGCTCTTCTGCTGGTGTTGTTGCGGGCGGATCAAGAGGAAATAAAAGATCACGAACATCAGCACGAGGGGGACCATGGAGACCATGGCCGAGGGCGTACCCCCTCCAGCGGGTGCGGCATTGGCGATCGACTCGAACATCCCTACCCCTTCCACGGTGACGGTAGCGGCGGTGGGCTCTCCCCGCGTGCCGCGTAAAACCCCTCGCGAAAGCGCGCGAAACGGCCGCGCACTATGGCATCGCGCATCCCCCGCATCAAGGCGAGGTAGTAATGGAGGTTGTGCACCGTGTTCAGGTGCAAGCCGGTGATCTCGTGGGCCTTGAAGAGGTGGCGCAGATAGGCGCGGGAGAACTGGCGACAGGCGTAGCAGCCGCACTCCGCATCCACCGGCCGCGGATCGTCGGCGTACTCGGCGTTGCGGATCACGAGTGGCCCGCTGCGGGTGAAGAGCATGCCGTTGCGGCCGTTTCTCGTCGGCAAGACGCAATCGAACATATCCACCCCGCGCGCCACCCCCTCCACCAGATCCTCCGGCCGCCCCACCCCCATGAGGTAGCGCGGCCGGTCCACCGGCAGCCAGGCGCAGGTCGCCCCCGCCACCCGCGCGATCTCCGCCGGCTCCTCCCCCACCGACACCCCGCCAATCGCGTAGCCGGGAAGGTCGAGGCCAACCAGGGCCGCGGCGCTCTCTTCCCGCAGGGCCAGGTCCGTCCCCCCCTGGATGATCCCAAACAGCGCCCCGGGCCGATCGCCGTGCGCCGCCTGGCAGCGCGCCGCCCAGGCGTAGGTCAGATCCAGGGCGGCGCGCGCCGCGGTCGCTTGAGCACCCGCGGGTGGACACTCGTCGAGACACATCAGGATGTCCGAGCCGAGGGCCTCTTGAATCGCGACCGCCGACTCGGGGGTGAGGCGCAGCTCGGCGCCGTCGAGGTGCGAGCGAAAGGTCACCCCATCTGCGTCGAGCTTGCGCCGCTCGGCGAGGGAGAAGACCTGGTAGCCCCCCGAGTCGGTGAGGATCGGCCCTGCCCAGCCCATGAAGCGGTGCAGCCCCCCCAGGGCGCGGATCCGCTCGTGGCCGGGGCGGAGGGTGAGGTGGTAGGTGTTGGCGAGGAGGATCTGCGTCCCCACCTCCGTAAGATCGCGCGGGGTCAACGTCTTCACCGTCGCCGCGGTCCCCACCGGCATGAAGATCGGCGTCGCCACCGCGCCGTGGTCGGTCACCAACCGGCCCGCCCGGGCGCCGCTCGGGTCGGTGGTTTCGAGATGGAAGGCGAACATGGGCGGCGCAGGGTAACGACCGGCCGGCGGCGGAGACAGGGGCCGGGGGAGGTGGCCCGGACGGCAGGCCGCGTACCGAGGGGTCGAGACGCACCACCCCGGTGCGGAGGGGGCGGCGCCAAGGGTCTCTCCAGTGACCCCCGTCTCCAGCAAGAAATCATTCACGAAAACGAGACCAAAAGGCGCGGCTCTCTTCAGCTCTCGCCTGCCGCTTCCCTTGCCCTGCCCTTGCCCTGCCCTTGGGTGGATTCCGTGGCTACTCCCCTGGCCAAGCGCCCACCCGGAGGCTCCCCGCCGCCACCACCTCGGCCACGATCGCCGCGGCACGCTGGCTCGCCCCGGACCGGTCGAGGCACTCGATGGCCCGGTCGATCGCCGCCACTTGGGCTGCGGCGCAAGCCGGGTCGGTGAGCAGGGGCAGGGAGTCCACCACCAGCCGCTCCGGCGTCGCCTGCTCCTGGATGAGCTCGGGGACCACGCGCGCGCCGGCGAGGATGTTCACCAGCCCCAGGTAGGGGATGCGGATCACCCGCCGGGCGATGAAGGCGGTGAGGGGTGCGGCGCGGTAGAGGATCACCATCGGCCGGCGCAGGAGCGCCACCTCCACCGAGGCGGTCCCCGAGGCAACCCAAACCAGGTCGGCGGCTCCGATCGCGTCGTGCAGCCGGCCGGTGATCGGCGCACAGCGAGGTAGGGCGAGGGCCTCGGCCATTGCCGCCGCGGGGATCGTTGGGGCGCGGGAGACGAGAAGCTGGAGCCCCGCCACCCGCGCGCCGAGGCGGCGTGCCGCCTCCACGTAGACCGGCAACAGCCGCTCCACCTCCCCCATCCGGCTCCCCGGCAACAGGGCCACGGTCGGGCGGTCCGGGTCGAGGTGGTGGGCCGTCAGGGTGGCAACACGGTCGCGCTCCACCCTGACCTCGTCCGCCAGGGGGTGGCCAATGTAGTCGGCACGCAAGCCCGTGCCGGCGTACAGGGCCGGCTCGAAGGGGAGGATGCACAACAGCCGGTCCACCCGCCGGGCCACCAGCCAGATCCGCCCCGGGCGCCACGCCCAGAGCTGCGGCGAGACGTACTGGATGATCGGGATCCCGAGGCGGCGCAGGGGGCGGGCGAGACGCAGGTGGAAGTCGGGCGAGTCCACCAGAACCGCCACCGCCGGACGCTGCCGCCGGGCCAGCTCCACCAGGTCGTGAAAGATCCGGCGGATCCGTGGCAGGGCGCGGAGGACGTCGGTCGCCCCCATCACCGACAGCTCGGAGACGTGGTGGGTGAGCTCCATTCCCGCCGCCGCACACCGGTCGCCGCCGCACCCGACCCAGCGCGCCGCCGGCAAGAGCTCCCGACTCGCGGCGATCAGATTGCCCGCGTGCAGATCGCCCGACGCCTCCGCACAGGAGAGGAAGAGGGTGGGATCAGAGGCCATGGCGATCGACCGTTCGGGTTAGTCGCAAAACCAAGCGCCTGGCCGCGACTGGCTTCTCCAAGGCGGCGCGTTGTGCGCGGTCCGCAGCCACCCATGGAGTGTGCGGAAACGGCGGCTCGGGCCCGCCCCGCCAGTGCGCAAACAAGGCCCGATCCGGAAGCCGAAAGGGCGCCCCCCCCAGCCCCGCCCGATCCCGTTTCTGGCCCCTGACCACGCGGGGGGAGGTGACCTCCCCGCCGCCACCGTGGCCTCTCGAAGGGTGCTCTGCAGCGCCACGCTGCCGCGCGCCCCCAGCCGTCGCCACCTTGCCGAGTCTCGAATCCGTCGCCAACGAGACCCCCCACCGCAACCCCACCCAGGCGCCTCCCTTGGCGTTCATGCGCGGCTGGCGGCTAATCGGACCCGGCGCCGCCGTAGAGTGCGGCGATGCGCTCGACGATGCGGCTGGTAGAGGCGCCCTCGACCACCGGAACCAGCTCCACCCGGCCACCCGCCTGCTCGACCAGCTCGTGGCCCACCACCGCCTCGCGCGTGTAATCCCCGCCCTTCACCAGCACATCCGGGTGCACCGCCCGGATCAGCTCCAGGGGCGTGTCGTCATCGAACACGACCACGTGGTCGACGCACGCCAACGCGGCGAGGACGTGAGCGCGGTCCAGCTCACCGATCAGCGGCCGCTTCTCCCCCTTCAGGCGACGCACCGAGGCGTCGGAGTTCAGGCCGAGGATCAGGCAGTCGCCGAAGGCGCGGGCCCGCTGGAGGTAGCGGATGTGGCCGACGTGCAAGAGGTCGAAGCAACCGTTGGTGAAGACCACCCGGCGGCCCGCGGCGTGCAGCGCCCCGGCGATCCGGGTGACCTCCTCGCGCGTGCACACCTTGGCGGCGGCCGGATCCACCCCGGCGCCGGCAAAGGCGCGGATCTCCGCCGGCGTCGCGGTCGCCGTCCCCACCTTCGCCACCACCACCCCAGCCGCCATGTTGGCCAGCTCTGCTGCCGCCGCGAGATCCGCACCCGCGGCGAGGGCCGCGGCGAGGGTGGCGACCACCGTGTCGCCGGCGCCGGTCACGTCGAAGACCTCACGCGCCCGAGTGGGCAACATCAGCGGCGGCTGGTCGCGCACAAACAGGGCCATCCCCTCCTCGCTCAGGGTGATGAGCATCGCCTCCGACCCGACGATCGAAAGCAACCGCGCCCCCGCCGCCGCCACCCCCGCCGCACCCACAAGAGAGAGGCCGGTCGCCTCCGCCGCCTCTTTGCGGTTCGGGGTCAGGAGGGTGACGCCGCGGTAGCGCTGATAGTCACGCCCCTTCGGGTCGCCCACCACCGGGACGTTCGCGCGCCGCGCCAGGGCGGTGATCCCGGCCACCAACGACTCGGTCACCACCCCCTTGCCGTAGTCGGAGAGGACCACCGCGCCGCAGCCCGAGAGACACCCCTGCACCGCCGCCAGGAGCCGCGCCTCGGCCCAGGCGGGCACGGGCTCGCGCACCTCACGGTCGATGCGCACGAGCTGCTGGCGGCGGGCGATCACCCGAGTCTTCACCGGCGTCGGCCGCTCCGGGTCCGCCACCAGGGCGCGATCGTCCACGCCCAGGGAGGTGAGCGCGGCGCGCAACGCCCGGCCAGGCCCATCGTCCCCCACCACCGAGCCGATCCCCACGGTAGCGCCGAGGGCAACAAGGTTCGCCACCACGTTGCCGGCACCACCGAGGGTGGAGTGGCGCGACCGCTCCTCCAGCACGGGCACCGGCGCCTCGGGCGAGATCCGCTCGATCTCCCCCCAGAGAAACTCGTCCATCATCACGTCCCCCACCACGAGCACGCGGCGACCGGCGAGGCGATCCAGGAGGGAGAGGTCCATGGCGGGGGGGCTGCGACGAGACGCACGCGGGCAGAAAGAGAGGGTCGTCGGGGCGCGGGGGCACGGTGGCGCGCCCCTCTTTTACCCCGCCCGCGATTGCGGAACCAGCAGGGGGTCACGCCTTCGCGGGCGCGGCCACAACAGGGCGCGCGGCGCGCCGGCTGCCGAAGAGGCCAAAGACCATTGCCTCCGGACCGGGCGGACCGCTGGGGAGGGGGACGTCCTCCGGCAGGACGCGAGCGACGCCGCCGGCCGCCACTGTCCCCTCCACTTCAACGAGCCGCGCACACGCGATCGGCGAGTTGCCCCGCCGACCGAACGAGGGTTCGCGGCCAAGCCGTGGACCTTTTGCCGCGTGCGGCAACGAAGGCCCACGTATTCCTCGCCTAACCGTTCGCCGACCCCAGCGGATCGTCGCTATTCGCCGATCGCCATGGCCACATTGGATTTCTTGGCATCGTGGCGGTCACCACCACTCTTTTCCGCGGCGCCCTCTCTCTCGGACAACGACTTGTCCGTTTCCTTGTTCATTACGACGATGCTGATGCGACGATTGATCGGGTTATAGGGATCCTTCTTGTCAAACAAGACCGAGTCGCTCAAACCTACAACGCGACCAATCTTGGCGTCCGCCACCCCTGCCGCCAACAACGCCCGGCGCGCCGCGTTGGCCCGATCGGCGGACAGTTCCCAGTTGCTGTAACCATTACCACTGGAGAATGGTGTCTTGTCCGTATGTCCTGAAATACTAATCCGATTCGGGGCATCACTAATCGCCTTGCCGACCTCCCGGAGGATCGTTTCCGTGTAGCCCTTCAGGTTCGCGCTACCGCTGTCGAACATCGGCCGATTCTCCTCGTCGATGATCTGGATGCGCAGACCCTCACCGGTGACATCGAATATGAGCTGATCCTTGAACTGCGCCAGCGCCTGCCCTGACTGGATGCTCTTTTGAAGATCCCCCATGATCGACTCCATGCGCTCGACCTCTCGCTTGTGCGCGACTTCTCCCTCGTCCTCGTCGACCGCGTCATCACTTTCCACCTGGAGTTCGCCGGGGGTACTGGGCGGATTCACGTCCAGGTCTTGGCCGGTTGGCGCCTCCTTATCACCGCCGTTATGGATCATGCTTGAACCCCCGCCACTTTCCCCGGGCACGATGCTCGTCGGATTGTTGAAGTACTCGGCAATCGCGGCCTTCTGTTCCGGGGTGGTGGAACCCAGCAACCACATGAGCATGAAAAACGCCATCATGGCGGTGACGAAATCGGCGAACGCCACCTTCCAAGCGCCGCCATGATGGCCACCATCGCCCCTCTTGATTCGCTTGATGATGATGGTCTGATTGTCGTTCGCCATCGCGTCCCCCCGTCTCTTTCCGGCCCCAGGATCTGAGCTACTTCTTCTGCTTCACATGCGCTTCCAGCTCCTTGAAACTTGGGCGTTCGGTCGAAAAGATGGCCTTGCGCCCGAACTCCACCGCGACCTGCGGCGCATAGCCTTGCAACGATGCGACGATGGTGGTCTTCAGGCACTTGTAGTACTGCAACTCGTCGCGCCCGACGTGTTCCATGAGGGTTGAGAATGGGCCGAAGAATCCGTAGGCAAACAAGATACCGAGCAAGGTGCCGACCAGGGCGGTCGCGACGTGATGACCAAGCTCCTCGGGTGGCCCGCCGAGGTGGCCCATGGTGATGACGATGCCGAGTACCGCGGCAACAATCCCAAAGCCCGGCAGGCCATCGGCAATACGCGAAACCGCGCTGGGGACCTGATGGGCCTCGTCGTGATGCGTTTCCAGCTCGACATCCATAAGATTTTCTAGCTCGATGGCGTTCATGTTGCCGCCCACAATCATGCGCAGATAGTCGGTGATAAAGTCGGTGGCGTGGTGATCGTGTTGTACGGTCGGAAACTTACCAAAGATCGCGCTCTTCTCTGGCTCCTCGACGTCAGCCTCGAGCGCCAGCATGCCCTCCTTACGCGCCTTGGTGAGGAGCTCGTACATGAGCCCCAGTGCATCCATGTACAGCGTCTTCTTGTATCTGGAACCCTTGATCAAGGTACCGAACGCCTTGAGCGCAGCCTTGATGACCTTGGCGGGATTGGAAATGACAAATGCGCCCAGTGCCGCACCGAGAATCACCATGAGTTCGTACGGCTGAATCAAGGCGCCGATGTGGCCGCTGGAGAGCACGAAGCCACCCAGGATGGAGCCCATCATGAAAATAATGCCGCCGATGACGTTCATTTTCCCGAGCTCCCAAGAACCGTGAAGCTAAACCCGTACGTTGGGCATATCGGCCTTGCGCATCGAACCCTGAACGGTTGCCGGCCGGGCCAACGTTGGCTCGGAAAGGGGCGGGCGGGCGACCCCGAGGGCGGATCGAAGACGGCCGGCGGCCCGCAGGGAGGGCTCCAACCGCCCGCCGGCCCGCGACTCCTCCCGTCAACCCCCTACCGCAGCCCGCCCGGCTCGCCGCGGGAACCGCAATGGCTATTTAGGTGGCTGGCCCGCGTGAATCCTCCGTCGGCCCCGCGGGCGCGGCCCGCCGCCGGAAGCGCGATCTCCTCTGCCAAGGAGGTCCGCCGGCGGGCAGACGGCTCGGTCCAGCCCCAGCGCTTGCCCGTCGCGGGCGAGCAAAACCCCAAGGGGTGGATCACGCCTTGGCGGGCGCGGCTGCAAGGGGGCGGGCGGCACGCCGGCCGACGGCAACGAGGAGGCCGAAGATGATCGCCTCCGGGCGGGGCGGGCAGCCGGGGATGTAGACGTCGACCGGGAGGAGGCGGTCGACGCCGCCGGCACTGGCGTAGCCTTCCCCGGCGATCCCGCCGGAGACGGCGCAGGCGCCCACCGCGACCACCAGGCGCGGCTCGGGGATCGCCTCCACGGTTCGGCGGACCGCGGTCTCGAGGTTGCGGGTCACCGAGCCGGTGACCACGACGCCGTCGGCGTGGCGCGGCGAGGCGACGAAGTCGATGCCAAGGCGGCGGACGTCGTACACCGGATTGAGCAGGTGGGTCAGCTCCCAGTCGCAGGCGTTGCACGACCCCGCGTCGAGGTGGCGCAGGTGGAGCGAGCGGCCGAGCAGGCGGTGGATCTGGGCCGCGACCGCCGCCGCCGCCGCGTCACGATCCGCCGCCCCCCGGGGCGAGAGCGGAACCCCCGCGGCGCCGGCCACCACCACCCCGTCGCGATCCGCGGCTACGGGGGTCAGACCCTGGCGGGGCAGACCAGCTCGAGCACCGTCCGCCACCACCTCGACCACCAGGTCCGCCCGACCGCGTACCGCGCACTCGAACTCCCGCCCGAAGGTCACCGCGCCCGCCCACTCCCCCTCCGCGCAGCGACCGCAGCCCACACAGCGGCCCGCGTCCAAAGCGACGTGGCGGCGGCCGTCCACCTGCCGCTCGGTCAAGGCCCCGCTGGGGCAGACCTCGGGGGGCGGCAGGTCGCCGCCCGGGGTGAGGAGGGGCAGGCCGCGGAACCGCTCCGGGAGGGGCCGCGCCGCCTCAGGGTAGCGAGTGGTGACCACCCCGGCGCGCAGGGCGTTGAGGACGATTTGCAGCATCTCAGCGATCCGTGCACGAGTAGCAAAGCTCGAAGCTCTTATTGACCAGGGGGAAGTCGGGGACGATCGCGCTCTCCGCGGCCAGGGCCACGGCGGGCCAGTTGGCGTAGCTCGGCGAGCGCAGGTGGTAGCGCTCGATCCGCCCGCCCGAGTCGGTGCGCAGCCAGTGGACCGCCGCGCCGCGCGGCGACTCGATCGCGGCGAGGCCGATCCGGCCGCCGGGCAGCACCTCCGGGAGGTCGACCCGCAGCGGCCCGGGCGCCAGCCGGCGGACACACTCGCCGATCAGGCGGATCGACTCGCGTACCTCACCGACCCGCACCATCACCCGCGCCATGGTGTCGCCCTCGGTGCGGGTGATGACGTTGAGCGCCAGGGGCTCGGGCAGGGCGAAGGCGGCGTGCGGGTGGTCGCGGCGCGCGTCACGGTCGACGCCGCTCGCCCGCGCCGCCACCCCCGCCACCGCCAAATCCAGCGCCGCCCGGTGGGAGAGGAGGCCGGTGGTGTCGAGGCGATCGACCAGCGACGGGTTCGCCTCCATTCGCGCCACGAGGCTGTCGAAGCCGGCGAGGGTCTCCCCCAGGGTGGCGGCAAGGTCGTCCTGCAGCGCCATGGGAAGATCGAAGGCAACCCCGCCGAGGACCACGAGGTTGCGCAGGAAACGGTGGCCGGTGAGCCGCTCATTGAGCTGCTGGAGAGACTCCTTCAACCGCGCGCCGGTGGCGGTGCCGTAGTGAAAGGCGGCCCCGGCGCAGACGTTGCCGATGTCACCGATGTGGTTGTAGAGCCGCTCCAGCTCGAGGGCGATGGTGCGGATGAGGCGGGCGCGCTCCCCGACCTCGACGCCTCCGATCTGCTCCACCGCCTCGGCATAGCCCAGACCGTGGGCGACCGAGCAGATCCCGCAGATCCGCTCGGCGACCACCAGACCCTCGGCGGCGGTGAGCCCCTCCATCCGCTTCTCCATGCCGCGATGGGTGAAGAACAGGCGCGCATCGAGGTGCAAGACGCGCTCGCCCGCGGAGGTGAAGCGGAAGTGGCCCGGCTCGATGATCCCGGCGTGGATCGGCCCGACCGGGATCTCGAACAGCCCCTCGCCCTCGGCGACCACGTGCGGGAACTCCGGCGCCTCCAGGTGCGCCAGGCGCTGGGCGGGGTCGAAGGACTTGCGCAGGGGAAAGCAGTCCGCCGGCCAGCCATCGTGGACCACCAGGGGGCGGGGATCCGGGTGGCCGAGCGGGACGATCCCGAACAGGTCGCGCATCTCGCGCTCATGCCAGTTCGCCGCCGGGATCGTGCGGGTGATGGAGGGAACCTCCGGGTGGGCGGGGTCGACGGCGACGAGGAGGGTCACGAACCGATCCACGCCGGCCGCCGTGGGCTCAAAGAGGTAGCGCACCGCAAAGGCGCCGTCCGGGGTCGCGGTCTCGTCGGTCGCCACCAGGGTTGCCAGGGCCATCGCCCGCGGGCCGGTAAGCTCGGCGGCCACCGCCGGGAGGTCGTCGACCCGCGCCAGGCGCACGGTGAGGTCCGCTGCGCGCGGCCCGGCGGCCACCTCCACACCCCCCGCGGCGCGCGCCCGCAAGGCGTCGATCAGCGCCCCCTCCGCCCGCCGCGCCCCCTTAGCCAAGGACCACCTCCGTGGCGCGCCGCAACAGGGTGTCGAAGGTCGGCGGGATGGTGAGGCCGAGGAGGATCATGATCGCCGCCAGCAGCGCCATGGCCAACAGCGGCGACCACGCCTCGGGCGCGCGACTCGCGACGGTCGACGGCCGGCCGAAGGTCATCGCCCCCACGTGGTGGAGGATGCCGGCAAAGATCACCACGACCATCGTCAGGAAGATCGCGACGGCGAGCCAGTGGCCCGGACCGATGCCGGCGCGTAGGACGGTGAGCTCGCTGATGAAGATCGAGAACGGCGGCGTCCCGGCAAGCGATAGGGCGGCAAGCATCAACAGGGTCGCGCCGATCGGGGCGACCGCGAACATGCCGCGGATGACGCGCATGTCGCGCGTGCCGTAGCGGGCGATCGCCGTGCCGGCGGCGAAGAAGACCAGCGCCTTGGTGATTCCATGGTTGATCACGTGCAAGAGCGCGCCGTAGGTGCCGATCGGGCCGCCGAAGCCGAGGGCGAGGGCGACAATCCCGATGTGCTCGACACTGTGGTAGCCCAGCAGCCGCTTAAGATCGTGCTGGGCGAGGATGAAGGGGGTGGCGACGACGATCGAGATCAGGCCGAAGACCATCAGCACCTGGGCCGGCAGGCCCACCCCGCAGGCGGCGGCGGCGATGGTCTGAAAGCGAATGATCCCGAGCAGGGCGCACTTGATCAGCACCCCCGAAAGCAGCGCCGAGACCGGCGTCGGCGCCTGGCTGTGGGCGTCGGGCAGCCAGAGGTGCATGGGCGCCAACCCCGCCTTGGTGCCGTAGCCGACCATGGCGAAGACGAAGCCGATCTGGACGATCCCCGGGTCGAGCTGCGGTGCCACTGCCATGACCGCCGCCCAACTCATCGCGCTGGCCCCCGCGCCCACGTGGGTCGAGGCGGCGGCGTAGATGAGCACCGTGCCAAAGAGGCCGAAGGAGATCCCGATGGTGGTCACGATGATGTACTTCCACGCCGCCTCCAGACCGTAGCGATGGCCGTGGAAGCCGACCAGCACCGCCGAGGTGATCGTCGTCCCCTCCATCGCGATCCACAGGACCCCCAGGTTGTCGGCGAGGATCGTCACCACCATGGTCGCCACGAAGCCGTGCACCAGAGCGAAGTAGTAGCGCAGGGAGTCCGCCTGCATCTCGCCGCTCGCCACCGCCTCGCGCAGCCAGCCCACGGTGTAGATCGAGACGGCGAGGGTGAGGGTGGCGAGGAGGAGGAGAAAGACGAGGCCGAGGTCGTCGGCGCGAAAGACCCCAAGGGCGTGCGGGCCGGTGGTGGCCACCGCCCGGGCGAGGAGCAGGGCGAGGGTGGCGAGGGTCGCGGAACCGGTGACGTCGATCGCCGACAGGATGCGGCGATCGCGCACCGCCAGCATCGCCAGGGCGGTCACCGCCGGGACCACGGGCAAGAGCCAGAGAAGGGTCTCAGGAGTCACGGATCAGCCCCTCAGCCGGCTCAGGTCGGCGACGTCGGCGGCCACCGTCGAGCGCACCCGCAACACCAAGATCGCCATCACCAAGGCGGCAAGGATGACGTCGAGGATCACCCCGATCTCGATGATCAGCGGCATCCCCTGGGTGGCGGCGATGGCAACGAAGAAGATCCCGTTCTCGGAGGCGAACAGCCCGACCATCTGGGTGAGCGCCTTCTTGCGCGTCGCCATCACCAGCACCCCGAGGAGGGTGATGGCGATGCCGACCGGCAGGGCATTGCCGGTGATCGCCTGCTGCACCGCACCCAGCGAGCCGCTCAGGTGGAACGCCATCACCACCACCGCCACCGCCAGCACCAGGGTCACCGCGATCGGCACCACCGGCTCCACCTCGCGCCGCACGTTGAGCCGCTGCAACACCCGGTGGAGCACCCACGGCAGGACCATCGCCTTGACCACCAGGGTGATGGCGGCGATCAGCCACAAATCGGCGTTGTGGGTGGCCAGGGCCAGCACCGCACCCGCAATCGCGATGAACAGCGACTGGGCGGCGACCGCGTAGATGGCGCGGTAGACCTGACCCGCGGCGAGGATCAGCAGCATCGTGAACAGCAGCAGGGCACCGAGGTCGTTGATGATCGCGGCGGTGGTGGAGGGACTCATAGGATTCGCAGGGCCAGCGCGGTGAGGGCGCAGACGAAGCCGACGCCGAGGTACTGCGGCACCCGAAACAGCCGCAGCTTGGCGTAGGACGACTCGACGAGGGCGAGGTAGGTGGCGAGGAGGGCGACCTTCACGACGAAGGCGGTGACGCCAAAAAGCAGCGCCGTGGCGCCCGCGCCCACCGCTAGACCGACCGGAAAGAAGAGGCTGGACACCAGGCCGAGGGTGACGATCTGGCGGGTGTGCGACGCGAGCACCATGCAGGCGAGCCCCGGACCCGAGTGCTCCAGCAGCATCCCCTCGTGGAGCATGGTGAGCTCCAGGTGGGTATCCGGATTGTCCACTGGGATGCGGCCGGTCTCCGCCGGCAGCAAGACGATCATCGCCGCAAAGCCGAGGAAGTCCGCGGCGTCCCAGGCGAAGAGCCACGAGCTGCCGCGGTGCGCGGCCAGGGTGCCGAGCTCGGTGGTGCCAGCAGCGAGGGCGGCGGAGAAGACCACCATCATCAAGACCGGCTCGACCAGCGGTGCAATGGTCATCTCCCGCGACGCCCCCATGCCGCCGAAGGCGCCGCCGGCATCCAGGGCACCTACCGCCATGAGGAAACGGGCGAGGGCGAGCAGCCCCAAGAGCAGCAGGGCGTCGCCGAGCGGGAAGGTCGGCGAGCCGGCGCGCACCACCGGCACCAGGGCGGTCGCCGCCACCGTCGCCGCCAGCACCAGAACCGGGATCATTCGGAAGAGGCCGGAGGCGGTGTCCGCCTCCACCGTCCCCTTGCGCAACAACTTGGTGAGGTCACGGTACGGCTGCAGCACGCTCGCCCCGGTCCGCGACTGGAGCCGCGCCTTGAGCTTCTGAATGGCACCGGTGACCAGCGGCCCAAGGAGGACTAGGAAGGCCATCTCGGCCGCGACCAAAAAAAGCGGGCGTGCGACGTGGATCACCTGCGCACCCCGAAGAAAAGCAGGGCCACAAACAGGGTCCCGAGGACAAAGCCGATGTAGACGTGGATGCGGCCGGAGCTGCGCCGGCGGATCGATTGTGCCAGCCGCGTCACCCCCACCTCGACCCGGCGGTAGATCTGGGTCTCCGCCAGGTCCACCACCTCGCCCGCGTAGCGGATGCGACGCACCACGTACGGCGTCCCGGCGCTCTCCACGATCACCGAGCGGCGCGGCCGATACAGCGCGGCGAAGACCATCCGCAGGGGCTTGGCAAACGCGGTCGCCGTGTAGTCGAAGCGCGCGCTCGGGCTCATCCCGCAGGTCCAGGTGGGCGCACACCGGCGCGGCGCGTGGCCGAGGCCCCGGCGCAGGAGCCACGCCAGGGCGATGAGCACGACGAGCAGCACGGAGATCGCGGTCATCGAGATCGTCGTCGCCTCCGTCCCGGCTCCGGTCAGGCCGGTCGCCAACACCAGCGGGCCGTGTGCGGTTACCACCGCGCTCGCCCCAGGACCGTGGAGCAGCGAGGCGGTCGGTCGATCGAGGAAACGCATGGCATACCCCGGCGCGACGCCTAAGAAGACGCACAGGGCGCCGAGCCAGACCATCCCGAGGATCATCGAGACCGGCGCCTCGCGGGCGTGCTCCGCGTGCGCCGAGCGCGGCCGGCCGAGGAAGGTCACCCCGAACGCCTTCACGAAACAGGCGGCGGCCAGCCCCCCGGTGAGGGCCAGCATCGCCGCCGCGAACACGATCCCCAGACCGGCAGGGCCATGGGAGCGGCTGGCAGCGCCGAGCAAGGCCTGGAAGGTGAGCCACTCGCTGACGAAGCCATTGAGGGGCGGCAGGGCCGAGATGGCGACCGCGCCGAGGAGGAACAACCCCGCCGTCCACGGCATCCGCCGCGCCAGGCCGCCGAGCTCCTCCATGTTGCGGACGTGGGTGCGGCACAAGACGCTGCCCGCGGCGAGGAACAACAGCCCCTTGAACGCCGCGTGGTTCACCGTGTGGAGGAGGGCGGCGGTAAGGGCGACGGTCGCGAGGACTCCGCCCCCCGCCTCGCGGCGCCACAGGATCATCGCCAGCCCCGCCCCCATCAGGATGATCCCGATGTTCTCCACGCTGTGGAAGGCGAGCAACCGTTTGAGGTCGTGCTGCTGGAGGGCGTAGAGGACTCCGAGGACCGCCGAGACCGTGCCGGCAACGAGCACCGTCCAGCCCCAGCCCACAGGCAGCGGCGCCGCGACCGGGGCGAGGAGGTCGAAGGCAAAACGCAGGAGGCCGTAGATCGCCACCTTGAGCATCACCCCCGACATGAGCGCCGAGACGTGGCTCGGGGCGGCGGGGTGGGCACGCGGCAACCAGACGTGCAGGGGCACCACCCCCGCCTTGGTACCGAAGCCCAACAGGACCAGGAAGAAGAGGGTGTTGCGGCCCGCAGGATCGAGCCCCGCCGCGGCCGCGCGCAGGGCGTCGAAGTCGAAGGCGCCGGCGCGCTCGGTCAGGGTCAGGAAGGCCACGAAGAGCAGGGCCGTGCCGCCATGGGCCATCACCATGTACAAAAGCCCCGCCTGGGCGTTCGTGCCGTCTTCATCCTCGGAGACCACCAGCACGTAGCTGGCGAGGGTCATCCCCTCCCAGGCGAGCAGGAAGGTCAGCGCGTCGCCGGCGCAGCACAGCAAGGCCATGCCGCCCAAAAAGAGATTGAGGCTGACCACCTGCACGCCCGCGCGTGTTGCGCCCGCATCCGGCGCGTGGGCCTGGAGGTAGGCCGGGCCGTAGATCGTCGCCGCCACCGCCACCAGGGAGACGACGAGCAGGAAGAAGGCGGAGAGGCCATCCACCGCCAGGGACATGCGCGCAAATGGGAAGAGGTCCGGAAGCGGCTGGCGGAGCACCATCCCGGGCGCACCACCAAGGACGGAGAGGGCCACGCCGATCCCCGCCACCGCCCCCCCGAGACCCGCCAGGTGGCCGACGCGCAGGGCAAGGCGACCGGAGAGGGGCGCCAACAGCGCCCCAAGCGCCCCGACCCCGTAACACCCGGCCATCATCCCGAGACCCACCGTCATCCCCCGTATCCTCCCGCGATCGCGGCCCGTCTCCCAAACGACCCGCGGCGCCCAAACTACCTGGCACCGTCCCGTCACGGCGAGCGCACATCCACCCTACACCGGACCCGGCAGCGGGGCGCAAGCCAACACGCCCCACCGCCGCGGTCGACGGCCGCACCGCCCGCACCACGGGGGGGAGGAGGCGGCGGCCGGGGAGGAGACGAGGCCACCGCGGACCGGCCACCGCCGCCTGCGCCGCCGGCCCGCCCCCCCCTCAGCGGCGCTGAACCGCCCGCGCCTAACTTGGCTCTTTGGCCATATCGCCAACTAGGCAAGACCTCAGATTGAACCCGGAAGGCAATCCATGGATGCGAAACAGCGGGCGCGGTACCAGCTCCGGGCGCGGATCATCAAGGCCCTGGCCCACCCGAGCCGCCTGTTCATCGTCGACGAGCTCGCCCGCGGCGAGCGCTGCGTGTGTGAGCTCACGAAAATGGTGGGGGCCGACATCTCCACGGTCTCCAAGCACCTGTCGGTCCTGAAGAACGCCGGGATCGTCGCCGACGAGCGCCGCTCCACCCAGGTCTTCTACTCCCTGAAGGTGCCGTGCCTCCTCAACTTCTTTGGCTGTGTGGAGGCGGTGGTGGAGGCGACCGCCAAGGAGCAGCTCGCCGCCTGCGGGTGACCCTTTTTTTTGGCCGCAATGTTGGCCTTCTGGCCAAATAACGATTCATCCTCGAGGAGCAACCATGCGCTGGCAGACCGAATGGCGACCCCTGGGGTGGATCGTCGCGGGCTTTTTCCTCTGCTATTTCCTGCCGGTGGGGTGGGCGCGGTTCGACCACGCGGTGGTGGAGGCCCTCGCTTTGGTGCGCTGGTACGCCCGCGAGCATGTCCTCCTGTGCCTGATCCCCGCCTTCTTCATCGCCGGGGCGATCGCGGTCTTCATCCGCCAGGAGGCGGTGATGCGCTACCTCGGCGTTGGGGCACACAAGGTCGTGGCGTACTCGGTGGCGTCGGTCTCCGGGACCCTCCTGGCGGTCTGCTCGTGCACGGTCCTGCCGCTGTTTGCGGGCATCTACCGGATGGGGGCGGGGCTGGGGCCGGCCACCGCCTTTCTCTACTCCGGGCCGGCGATCAACGTCCTGGCCATCGTCCTCACGGCGCGGGTCCTGGGCTGGCAGCTCGGGGTGGCGCGGGCGGTGGGGGCGGTCCTGTTCTCGGTGGTGGTGGGGCTGGCGATGGCCCTCCTCTTCCGCCGCGAGGAGGGGGAGCGGCTGGCCGCGGCGGCGGTGGCCGAGGGAGACGGCGGCCGCCCCCTGTGGCAGACCAGCCTCTCCTTCCTGGCCATGGTGGGGGTGCTGGTCTTCGCCAACTGGGGGGCGCCGGCCGAGCCCAGCGGGATCTGGGCCGCCCTCTATGAGGCGAAGTGGGGGATCACCGCCCTGTTTGGCCTCTTCTTCGCCCTCGCCCTGGTGGTGTGGATGGGCCTCCCGTGGGGGCGGGTGGCGGCGATCACCGCGGCCACCGCCGGGGTGGCCCTCCTCTACCCCGGCCACCCCCTCGCCCCCTTCGTGGTGGCGGTGGCCGGCCTGTCGCTGCTCACCGCCACCGATCGGGGCGCGGGGGGCGACTGGTTCGGCGCCACCTGGGAGTTTGCCAAGCAGATCCTGCCGCTGCTCCTCATCGGGGTGGTGATCGCCGGCCTGCTCCTCGGCCGTCCCGGCCACGAGGGGCTGATCCCGAGCGCCTGGGTGAGCTCCGCGGTGGGTGGCAACTCGCTGGCCGCCAACACCTTTGCGTCGGTGGCCGGCGCCTTCATGTACTTCGCCACCCTCACCGAGGTGCCGATCCTCGAGGGGCTGCTGCGCAACGGCATGGGCCAGGGGCCGGCGCTCGCCCTGCTGCTGGCCGGTCCCGCCCTGTCGCTCCCCAACATGCTGGTGATCCGCTCGGTCCTCGGCACCAAAAAGACCGCCGCCTACGTCGCCTTGGTGGTGGTCATGGCGACCCTTACCGGCGCGATCTACGGCGCCCTGGTGGGGGCGTGAATCGCCATTCAACCCCGCCGCCCCGTGCGGCAAGGAGCTCTCCCATGAAGCTCGAAATCCTCGGAACCGGCTGCCCCAAGTGCAAGGCCCTCACCGCCGCCACCCAGGCGGCGGCGACGGAGCTGGCCCTCGACTACACCCTCACCAAGGTCACCGACATCCAGGAGATCCTCGCCCACGGGGTGATGATGACCCCGGCCCTGGTGGTCGACGGCAAGGTGGTGCTCTCCGGCCGGGTCCCGACCGTGGCGGAGGCGAAACAGCTCCTCGCCAAGGCGGGGTAACGCCGCGCCCTGTTCGTTTTCTCTCTCCCCCCCCCCGGAGTCCTGCCATGTCTCTGCGTACCGCCATCCCCCTCCTTCTCGTGGTCGCCACCGGCCTCGCCTATGCGGCCGCGGCGGCCGGGGAGCCGCCCGCCCCGGCGGCGACCACCGCCCCCGCCGCCACCCTGGCCGCGCCCACGGCGATGGATCGGC
>MNYW01000138.1:27064-31492 GCA_001873295.1 Nitrospirae bacterium CG2_30_70_394
CTCCCGCGGTGACCCTCTACTACTTCCACGCCACCGCCCGCTGTGCCACCTGCCGCGCCATCGAGGCCCATGCCGAAGAGGCGTTGCACGCCGCCTTTGGCCGGGAGCTCGCGAACCACACCCTGGCGTGGCGGCCGCTGAACGTGGAGGAGGCGGACAATCGCCACTTCATTTCGGAGTTCCAGCTCACCAGCAGCTCGATGGTGGCGGTCCGCCACGATCCGGACGGCAGCCGACAGTGGCGGCGCCTCGACCGCATCTGGCCCCTGGCCCACGACAAGGCGGCATTCGTCCGCTACGTGGAGGAGGAGGTGGCGGCCACCCTCCGGGGAGCGGGACGATGAATGAGCTCCCCCTCTGGCCGGCGGCCACCGCCGTGTGGCTCGGGCTGCTCACCTCCATCAGCCCGTGCCCCCTGGCGACCAACATCGCCGCGGTGGCGTACATCGGCCGCCAGGTGGCGAGCCCGGCCCGGGCCATCTTCACCGGCCTCGCCTACACCCTCGGCCGAGCGCTCACCTACACCGCCATCGCGGCGCTGCTGGTGGGGAGCCTGGTCTCCGCCCCCACCCTCTCCTTCGCCCTCCAGGGGTGGATGAACCGCCTCCTCGGGCCGCTGCTCATCGTCGTCGGCCTCATCCTCCTCGGGTGGCTCCCCCTGCCGGCGTGGGGTGGCGGCCTCGCCGCCCGCCTGCAGGGGCGGCTCGCCCACCAGGGGGTGTGGGGCGGGGCGGCCCTGGGGATGGTCTTCGCCCTCTCCTTCTGCCCGCTCTCCGCCGCCCTCTTCTTCGCCTCCCTCATCCCCCTGGCGATCAGCCACCACGACCCGCTGCTCCTGCCCACCCTCTACGGGGTGGGGACCGCCCTGCCGGTCGCCCTCTTCGCGATGCTGGTGGCGGTGGGGGCCGGCTCGGTCGGCCGCCTCTTCGCCCGCCTCACGGCGGTGGAGGTGTGGCTGCGCCGCGCCACCGCCGCCCTGTTTATCGCCATCGGGGTCTACTTCACCCTGGTCCACCTCTGCGGAGTCGGCACATGAGGACGCACCGCCTCCGCCACCCCCACAGCGCGGACCTCCCGGCCGCGCTTTCCGTTGCCGCGGTGACCCTTGCCACCCGCGTCATGAAAGTGAGGTCAGAACCATGAAGAGTCTCACACCAGCGCAAGCCAACGAGCTCGATCTCGCCGTCGCCTTCCACGGCCACAAGTGCCCGGCCCTCGCCCTCGGGCTGCGCGCCGGCCACGCGGCCCTCGCCGCTCTCGGGGTGGAGCGGGCGCGTAACCAAGAGCTGCGAGTGAAGGCGGAGAGCGGCCGCGGCCACGCCATGGGCTGCTGCCTCGACGGCGTCATGGTCGCCACGGGCTGTACCTACGGGAAGGGCAACGTGCGCAAGGAGCCCTGATATGGAGGGGGACGCCACGCGCCCCCCTCGCCACCCGGCGCATGTCCGGGTGGCTTCACCCCCCGTGGATGGCGGGCTTCTCGCCCGCCATCAGACCGTATGGAGCGTCCCGCTCCATACGGTCTACGGCAAGCTCGCCGTCACGGTGATCGAGAAACAGAGCCACCGCGCCGTGCGCATCGCCTATCGGCCGACCCTGCAAAGGCAGATTGGCGAGTCGGCCTGCATGACCGAGCGCGGCCTGGGGATCCCCCCCGACGCGATCCCGGAGGCCGAGTAGATGGAGCTGGTGGAGCGCGTCTGGAATGGGCCGGAGGCGGCGGTGCTCGACGTGCGCGCGCCCTTCGCCTACCCCGGGGAATGGTTCCCGGAGGTGATGGGCTTTGTCCCCTGCGACGCCTGCGACGAGCTGGCAACTGGGGTCAGGTCTTTACTTTCTACCGCACCGGCCGCGCCCCAGGGACGGTCGGTCGCTTGGGGCTCTAGCGGGTGGTGGATCCGCGAGACCCGCGGGACCGAGACGCCGCCACCGGGCGCGACCTCCTGGCGGGGGAGATTGCGCCTCGCCGGAGCCAATCGACCGCGGCCCGGAAGGGGGCTGGCGGGATCAGCCCAGAGCTGCCGCCGGCGCCAGGCCCACCGCCGTGGACACCACGGTGCGGGTGAGGATCTCCTCCGCCGTGCAACGCGCCGGGTGGCGCTGAAGCCTCGGTCGATGGGGGGCCACTGGGCGGGTGGCGCAAGAGGAGCCCCTGTTGCTGGCACGCGAGTGCGGCCGCGTCGGAAATCCGCCCCACGACCCCGTGGTCGGCGAGCTGCGCCAACACCTGCTCCACAGCGACCCCCTGATAATTCAGCGCGTCGATCCCGCCCCGTGGTCGGCGAGCTGCGCCAACACCTGCTCCACAGCGACCCCCTCCCCCCACACCGTCGCATCGATATCACGGGTGAAACGAGGAGCCCCGGGCGATGCGGGCCATCCCACCGAGGATCATCGCCGGCGCCCCGGCATGATCCAACGCCGCCTGCACCGCGGCCAGGGGCTGGAGGAGAGCGCGATCGGCAGGCTCCGTTACCGGCCTGCCCCACGGCGGAGTCGAGCCCAACGCGCGCGGGCCACCTGGCGCTTGTCTCGCGATCAAACATCCTCCGGCAGCGGCCAGCCCAGGCTGGATCCGGCAGGGGCGATTAGCCCCAGGGCGGCACGGACCCCATCGTCGATGGACTCGGGACTTTGCCGCAGCTCGCGCCGCTTTCGGTCAACCCCGATACCCCTTGCCGCACACCCCTGCGTGATCAGCTCACGCTCCATCGCGCCGAATCTAACCTGAACTTGGGATGGGAACCTTGAACCACCCGGCCAGGCCGTGGCGGGGTCCGTTTTTGGACACCACGCCACGGCCGGCCGGCGCGTGGTCACTGCCGCACCCCCCCTCTGGCCGGCGGCGGCCAGCGGGGGGGGGTGCGGCTCCTCTTCCCGCGCGGCCGCGCTTAGCTACACTGCGCGGACCCCGTAGGCCCCGCGGGCCGGCGCGGCCCACCACTCGCCCACCCCGGGCGAGGCGAACGACCGCCGGCGCCACCTTCCCCCCCTCCACGCGAGCGCAGTCATGACCGCCACCCAGCCCCCGGTCGCCCTCGGTGGCAACTTCCTGGTTTCGCCCCTCGACGAGGCCACATTGTTCACCCGCGAGCGGTTCACCGACGACCACCGCGACATCGAGAAGATGGTGCGCGACTTCGCCAGCGAGCGGGTGCGGCCGAACCGCGACGCCCTGGAGAGCCGCAACCAAGAGCTCGCCCTCACCCTCCTGCGCGAGATGGGCGAGCTAGGGCTGTTGGGGATCGACGTGCCCGAAGCGTACGGCGGCATGGAGCTGGACAAGATCACCACCGCGATCGTCGCCGAGTCCATGGGGCGCTCTTACAGCGCCTCGTTCTCGGTGGTCTACTCGGTGCAGACCGGGATCGGCATGTTGCCCGTCCTCTGGTTCGGCACCCCGGCGCAGAAGGAGCGCTATTTGCCGCGTTTGGTGACCGGCGAGTGGATCGGCGCCTACGCCCTCACCGAGCCGTCCGCCGGCTCCGACGCCCTCTCCGGCAAGTGTGGCGCCACCCTCTCCGAGGACGGCCGTTATTACCTGCTCAACGGCGAGAAGCAGTTCATCACCAACGCCGCCTGGGCCGACCTGTTCACCGTCTTCGCGCAGGTCAACGGGAGCCAGTTCTCCGCCTTCCTGGTGGAGCGCACCACCCCGGGGCTCACGGTGGGGGCGGAGGAAAAGAAGATGGGGGTGAAGGGCTCCTCCACCTGCCCGGTGGTCCTGAAAGAGGCCCGGGTCCCGGTGGAGAACCTCCTCTACGAGGTTGGCAAGGGGGCGACCATCGCCTTCAACGCCCTCAACCTCGGCCGCTTCAAGCTCGCCGCCTCCGACCTCGGCGGCTCCAAGGCGGTCTTCGAGGAGGCGGTGCGCTACGCCAAGGGGCGACGCCAGTTCGCCCAGGCGATCGCCAACTTCGACGTGATCAAGGGGAAGGTCGCGGACATGGCGGTGCGCATCTTCGCCGCCGACAGCATGATCTACCGCACCATCGGCCTGATTCAGCAGGCGGTGGACCGGCTCGATCCCGCCGCCGCCGACTACTACGTGCAGATGGGCGAGGCGACCGAGCGGTACGCCATGGAGGCCTCCATGGCGAAGGTGGTCGGCAGCGAGACCCTGGGGATGGTGACCGACCACGGGGTGCAGATCCTCGGTGGCTACGGCTTCATCGAGGAGTTCCCCATGGCCGGGCCCTACCGCGACACGCGCATCGACCGGATCTGGGAGGGGACGAACGAGATCAACCGGCAGATCGTCGCCGGCACGGTGATGAAGCGGGCGATCTTGGAGGAGCTCCCGATCCGCACCCAGATCCGCGCCATCGACGCCTTCCTCGACGATGAGCCGGAGGCGGCCGGCGGCGCGCTGGTGGCGGAGAGGGCGGCGCTTGAGGCGGGCAAGCGGCTCGCCCTGTCGATCCTCCA
>MNYW01000157.1 GCA_001873295.1 Nitrospirae bacterium CG2_30_70_394
ACCAATGCTTGAGACAGCCTGGGGCCGCGGCGCCCCCACCGCGCGGCCCGCTTCCACCGCCAACACCCCACCGCCGCGCCGTCGATGGCCGGGAGCGCAACGGCCCGTGGTGCGCGAGGGCGACGCCAGGCGCCGCCTCGCTAGCCGCTCCGCTTCAGGCCCGCCGCGGATGGCGAACACGCGCCCTCAGCCGGCGCTGGGAGCGCCTGGCTTCCAACGGGACCCTCTCGAGGGCGACGCCAGGCGCCTCTCGGCCAGCCGCGGAACCCATCCGGGCTGGCTTCAGCCGCGGTGGATGGCGAGCCTCTCGCCCACCCTCCACGCCGGGAGCGTCCCACCGCCTACGCCGCGGCCGGCCGCACCGGGAAGGCGTAGCCCTTGCGCAGGTGGCGGACGAGCCCCTGGTACGGGTCGATCTCTACCGGGTCACCGTCGCCGAAGTAGGGGCGCAGGTCGATCTCGGTGGCAAAGCAGGGCGGACCGCCTCCACGGTGCGGCGGCGTACCTGGGGCGAGGTATGCCAGCGCGCCCGCGGGTACCGTCGCGCCCGGGCCGGGAAACTTAGCGGCGAAGATGATGCCGTCGCTCTCCCCCTCCCGGCCGACCCCCGTGTTCCACGCCCGGCCGACGATCCGCACACCCATGGGTCAAGGATCGTGGGGTCGCGACACGCCGGTCAACCGCGGGTCAAGCAGCGGGCGCGAGGCGCCGAAAGCGTACCCACCCCCGTTGACCCCAAGGACGCATCCCCCATGGACTCCGCCATCGACCAACTGCCCCTCGCCCTGCGCGCGGAAATCGACGAGCTCCCGACCCTGCCGGCGGTGGTTAGCGCCTGCCTTGACGAGCTCCACGACCCCCGCTCCAACTCCCAGCGAGTCGCCGACCTGATGCTCGCCGATGTCGGTCTCACGGCGCGCGCCCTGAAGCTGGTGAACTCCTCCATCTTCGCCCTCTACCGCGAGGTCACCTCCCTGTCGCACGCCATCGCCCTCCTCGGCTCGGCGCGCCTGGAGGAGATCATCCTCTCCGTCACCCTGCCCCAGCTCTTTGGCAAGGGACCGTCGGGGACGCTGGTGAAGCGCATCTGGGAACACAGCTTCGCCACCGCCTTCATGGCGCGTGAGATCGCGGTGCGGGTGGGATGCACTCGCCCCGCGGATGCCTACGTCGCCGGTCTCATGCACGACATGGGGCTGTTGGTGGAGGCCCGCTGCCTGGCGGCGCCGATGCGCGATTTCCTCAAGACCACCGCCGATCACCCGGAATGGAACCTGCAGGCCGAACGACAGGCGATCGGCGCCGATCACACGATGGTGGGTATCGCCCTGGCCGACCACTGGGGCTTCCCCGATGGGGTCCGCGAGGTCATCAGCTACCACCACGCCCCCGCCGGCCATGGTGACCCGGTGGCGATCATCCATGTCGCCGACCGGTGCGCCGAGAACAGTGGCCTGGCGATCCGCGAGCTGGAGCCCGTCACGGCCGAAGAGTTCGACCTCACCGCC
This sequence comes from Nitrospirae bacterium CG2_30_70_394, assembly GCA_001873295.1. Lineage (GTDB taxonomy): Bacteria > CG2-30-53-67 > CG2-30-53-67 > CG2-30-70-394 > CG2-30-70-394 > CG2-30-70-394. The sequence goes on from MNYW01000157.1 coordinate 1,509, forward strand.
TGGTGCCGCACGGTCCTGCCATCGTCCCTCGCCCTGCCCGACGACCTCGACCTGGTCGCCGGCTCCGCAGACTGGGCCGGCCAAGTCCGCGCCCTCGTCCAGGAGCTGATCCACATCGGTTGAGCGCCCCCCGCCGCTCCCCGGCAAGCCGCCCCTATTTCAGGAGACCCCATGGCCATCAACGTCCTCATCGTCGACGACTCCTCCACCATGCGGAAGATCGTCCAGCGCAACCTCAAGCAGACCCGCCTCGACATCGCGGAGATTTTCCAGGCGGGCGACGGCCAGGAGGGGCTCGCGGTCCTTCAAGCGCAGCAGGTGCACCTCATCCTCTCCGACTGGAACATGCCGAATCTGGACGGCCTCGGTTTCGTCCAGGCGGTGCGCGCCAACACCGCCTGGGATCACATCCAGATCGTGATGATCACCACCGAGGGGGGAGAGGCGAAGGTGCAGGAGGCGATCGGTGCTGGTGCCAACGGCTACGTGAAGAAGCCGTTCACCGCGGATGACCTGGAGGCCCAGCTCACCTCCCGGGCGGCGTAGCCCATTCCCCTTGGGAGGCCGTATGGCCACCGTCACGGCGCCCGACCTCTACCGAGCCGTCTCTGGGATCTTCCAGTCGATGCTCGGCGTCCAGCCGCACCTCCACGCCCTGGCACGCGCCCACGCCCCGCTCGTCAACCAAGGGATCGCCGCCATCGTCGGCTACGGAGGCGAGCGCGAGGGATCGGTGATCTTCTCCTGCACCACCGACCTCGCCGCCAAGCTGGCCGGGTTGATGCTCATGGAAGAGCCGCTCCCACAGGAGGATGACGCGGTGGACGACGCCATGGGGGAGATCGGCAACATGATCGCCGGCTCCATCAAGAGCCTCGTCTGTGTGGGTAAGACCGAGGCCCAACTCACCCTCCCGGTGGTCGTCCGGCAAGGCGGCTACCACCTCCCCCACCCCAGCTCCTACGACCGCTGGCGACTCACTTGCACGCACGCCGACGGTCTCCCCTTCTACGTGGAAATGGTCTCCCGTGAGCCCCTCGCATGGGGTGATGAGCGCCCCGCTGCTGGGGCAACCATTTTCCCCCTTGGCCGATGAGTAAGTCGCTCCACACCTTCACCGCGGACCTGCTGACCCGGGCGGGCAAGGCGCTCTCCGAGCTCCTCAACCACCCGATCGCCTTCAAGGAGGGTGAGCTCGCCCCCTTCCTGGAGCCCTCCCTCGCCCCCTTCGGCGAAGCCTTCATCGCCTGCCTCACCGCCGCGGTCACCGAACCATGTGCAGGGACCGTCTACATCGGCTTCGACCTCAAGCGGGTGGTCCTCCTCGGGGCGCTTTTGGAGATGGTGCCGCCGGAGGGGATCGCCGAGCGGCTCAGCGATCCGAAGTTCGACAAGGACAACGCCGACGCCTTCGAGGAGGTGGGGAACATCCTCGTTGGCAAGCTCGACGAGGCGATCCGCGACAACCTCGGCGCCGCCAAGATCCACACCAAGAAGGGCGAGACGATCAGCGGCGCGCCGGCCGAGCTCTTTGGCAAGATCCACGCCCACGGCGACTACTACTGCCTCGCCGCCACCGTCGAGATCGAGGGGCAGGAGGGCGGGCCGGTCTGCTTCCTCTTCCAGCCCTCCCTGGTGGAAGAGGGGTTGCAGGCCGATCCCGAGATCAGCCAGTGGCGGATCTCCACCGCGGTCAAGCGCGAGGATGCGGCCGCAAGAGGCGACGCGGTGAGCACGGCCGCCACCAACAATGCGAAGGGCGCCCCGGTCGCCGCCGCCACCGGCCCCACGGCCGAGGGGCAACAAGACACCCCCGGGACGCGCGCGGCGAGCGACCGCAGGGCGACAGGCGATCCCCGACCACCGATCGTCCCCGGCACCGCGGACCAGCCCGCCGATGGCGAACCCGCGGCCGGCCCCGCGCCGGCCACGATGGCCACCAGTGATGCCACCTGGCGGCCGTGCACCACCGCCGCCCGCGTGGCCGCCGGCAACGCCGATGGTCGGCCGGTCCTGTTGGTCGTGGATGACGACATCACCACTCGCGCCATCCTCCGAACCTGGCTCGATGGCGGTGACCTTCTTGTCTACGAGGCGGTGAGCTGGCGCGAGGCCTCCATCTTCCTCCGCCACCACCGGATCGACGCGATCCTCCTCGATCTCTACCTCCACGACCTCAACGGCATCGAGGCGTGCCACCGCCTCCACCTCCACCCGACGACCCGCGATGTCCCGGTGATCCTGTGCGCCAGCCACCCAAGCCGCGAGGCGGTGGTTCAGGGGCTCAAGGCTGGGGCGATGGACTTTCTGATCAAGCCATTCGACCGCCAGCGGCTGATGGAAAAGCTCGAGGCGATCACCGTCACCGCCGTGTAGGAATCGGTCGGACCTTGGCGTTGGTGGCGAGAAGAGGCGGGCGCGAGCCGGGCCGAGGACCGAGCATGGCTACCGCGCTTCGCAGGCGAGCCGGACAAAGTCCGACCGCCGCCTAGTCTCCCTTCGCCACCCGCCCGGGGAAAGACTCAGGGAGTACCCGACCGGCGATTCGGATCCCCCCGTCAGGACGGGGGAAACCCCCCTCCCCCACTTCTTGCGGAAGGGGGCTGGGTGGCCCAGAGGGGGGCTCTGGGTCACCATTTTCCACAGAACTATCCACAGGGATGAACTGTTGTAACATATTGTTTTTATTGGTTTGTTTAGAACTTATCCGGCGCTTGACCACCCTGCAAAGGAGGGACTATAAGGTCGGCTCCTGGTCGCCCGATCCTGCCCCGGCGACCCCCCCCGCTCTCCACTCCCCCGCTGGACTCAGAAGCGGGATCCCCCACGAAACCTGATCGCACGAGTCTCTTTTTATCCCTCCCTCTACCCCCCATTCGGAGTCCCCCATGGCCACCCCCTCCCCCAC
>MNYW01000076.1 GCA_001873295.1 Nitrospirae bacterium CG2_30_70_394
CTCGGGTCGACGAGGGTGGCCAGGAGGATCAGGCCGTGGTGCAAGCGGCTGTGGATCGAGGCGACCATGGAGCGTAGCCGGCGGACCACCGCCTCGCCGTCCTCTTCTAGCAGGGTGCCGCGGAGCCTCAGGGTGAGGAGGAGGTCGTTGGAGCCGGCGGTGAGGGTCACGACGGTGCGCCCGCCCCGGTCGGCGGGCAGACGAAAGAGCTGCTCCTCCAGGACCCCGCGGGTGGTGGCGCCGGCGCGCGCCAGGCAGGCGACGGTGATCTCCGGCGCGCCCGAGGCGAGGTCGCGACCGGCGAAGTCGGGGTAGCTCTCGTCGCGATTGCGCGCCAACAGGGAGCAGGCGCCCCAGCCGGGACCCTCGGGGTGGGGGTCGACGGACAGGGTGTCGCCGAGGCCGAGGTAGAGGCGGATCGGCTCCATCAGCGCACGCCCGGACTGCGCGCCACGAAGTCGCCCTCGGCCAGCCCTCCGCGCGGGGCGCGATGCGGGCACACGCCCAGCGGCGGCGTGGCCCAAGGAGGCGGCGCGGGTGGCCGGCGAGGGGGGGGCCCAGGCGGGCAGAGGGGATGCGCAGACACGACGTGCTCTTTAGGGCGAGCCCTCAGACGTCGAGGTTGACGACGGTCAGGGCATGCGCCTCGATGAACTGCCGGCGCGGCTCCACCACGTCGCCCATGAGGATGGTGAACATCGCGTCGGCGGCGATGGTGTCGTCGAGACGGACCTGCAAGAGGGTGCGCCGCTCCGGATCCATGGTGGTCTCCCAAAGCTGCTCCGGGTTCATCTCGCCGAGCCCCTTGTAGCGCTGGATGGTGAGCCCCTTGCGCCCGACCTCGAGGATGGAGTCGGCAAGGGCGTCGAGGGTGGTGAACTCCTGCTCCTCACCGTCGTCGCCGTCGTCGCGCGGACGGCTGACCCGATAGGGCGGCTCGCCCACGTCGTCGAGCTCCTCCTTGAGGGCGAGGAGGCGGTGGAACTCGGGGGAGTCGACCACCTGCTGGCCGATCTCCACGTGGCTGCCGTTGCGCACCACGATGGTGAATGCGCCGTGCTCCTCGTCGCGCACCAGCTCCAAGGTGAGGTCGGGGTCGAAGGGGGCGAGGGCGGCCAAGGCGGTGAGGAGCTTCGCCTCGCTGGTGAAGTCGAGGTTGCGCCGGACCTCCTTGGAGAGCAGCCCCTCAAGCAGCGCGTGGCCGATGCCGCGCCGCTCGTAACGGCGCTCGGCGAGCCTCAGCTCCCCCACCCCCTTGAGGATGCGGATGAGGCGGGTCTGCTGCACCGCCCGCTCGCCAACCTTCACCCGTACCCGATCGGCGGCGAGGCTGAGGAGGTGGTCGGTGAGCTCCAGCTCCGATTGCAGATACCGCTCCTCCTTGCCGCGCTTCACCTTGTAGAGCGGCGGCTGGGCAATGAAGAGGTGGCCGCGCTCGATCACCTCCGCCATCTGCCGGTAGAAGAAGGTGAGCAGGAGGGTGGCGATGTGGGCGCCGTCCACGTCCGCGTCGGTCATGATGATGACCTTGTGGTAACGGAGCTTGGCGATGTCGAACTCGTCGCGGCCGATGCCGGTGCCGATGGCGGTGATCAGCGCCCGGATCTCGTCGGAGGAGAGCATGCGGTCGAATCTCGCCTTCTCCACGTTGAGGATCTTGCCCTTCAGCGGCAAGATCGCCTGGTTGTGGCGGTCGCGCCCCTGCTTGGCAGAGCCGCCGGCGGAGTCGCCCTCGACGATGAAGATCTCCGCGTGGGCGGGGTCGCGCTCGGAGCAGTCGGCGAGCTTGCCCGGCAGGGTGGAAACCTCCAGGGCCGACTTGCGGCGGGTGAGCTCGCGCGCCTTGCGCGCCGCCTCCCGCGCCTCGAGGGCGGAGACCGCCTTGGCGAGGATGGCACGAGCCACCGCCGGGTTTTCCTCCAGGAAGCGGCCGAGGGTGTCGTTGACCGCCGACTCCACCAACCCCTTGACGTCGGAGTTGCCGAGCTTGCCCTTGGTCTGCCCCTCGAACTGCGGGTCGGTGAGCTTCACCGAGATCACCGCGGTGAGCCCCTCGCGCACGTCGTCCCCGGACAGGGCGCCACCCTTGAGCTTCTTCAGGAGGCCCGCCTGGGCGGCGTAGGCGTTCAGGGTGCGGGTGAGGGCGGCGCGGAAACCGGAGAGGTGGGTGCCGCCCTCGTGGGTGTTGATGTTGTTCGCGAAGCTGTAGATCTGCTCTTGGTAGCCATCGGTGTACTGCATGGCGATCTCCAAGGTGCAGCTCTTGGCGTCGCGCACCACCTCGCTCTCCAGGTAGATCGGCCGCGGGTGGAGGCAGGTACGGTTCTGGGTCAGGTACTCGACGAACGAAACGATGCCGCCCTCGTAGTGGAAGTCGCGGTGGTCGCCGACCCGCTCGTCGTCGAGGTGGATCTGCAGCCCCTTGTTGAGGAAGGCGACCTCGCGCAGCCGCTTGGCGAGGATGTCGAGGGAGTAGGTGGTGGTCTCGAAGATGTCGGGGGAGGGGTGGAAGGTGACCGTTGTGCCGGTCGATTCGGTGGTCCCGGTGCACATCAGATCGGCTTCCGGAACCCCGAGGCGGTAGCGCTGCTGGTAGACCTTGCCCCCGCGCTTGATCTCCAGAAAGAGGTGGTCGGAGAGGGCGTTGACGCACGACACGCCGACCCCGTGCAGGCCACCGGAGACCTTGTAGCTGTCCGAGTCGAACTTGCCACCGGCGTGCAGGGTGGTGAGGACCACCTGCGCCGCCGACACCCCCTCGGTGGGGTGGATCTCCACCGGAATGCCGCGGCCGTTGTCCACCACGGTGACCGAGTCGTCGACGTGCAGGGTGACCGAGATCGCCGTGCAATGGCCGGCGAGGGCCTCGTCTACCGAGTTGTCCACCACCTCGTAGACCAGGTGGTGCAGCCCCTCGCTGCCGGTGGAGCCGATGTACATGGCGGGCCGCTTGCGCACCGCCTCCAGCCCTTCGAGGACCTTGATGGAGCTTGCGTCGTAATGGTCGGACGGAGTGTGGGACACGGCGTTCATCGCCTCCTCGGGGTGGGGTAGAGCGGTCACTGGACCCGGCCCTGGCTCACCTGCAGCCGGGCGGCCGGGTGGAGGGCGTCGGGGAGCTCGCCGTCCACCGCGGTGACCACCACCTGGCCGCCACCCTCCGCGAGGAAGGTGGCGAGCCGCTCGCGGCGCTCGCGATCGAGCTCGGCGAAGAGGTCATCCAAAAGGAGGATCGGCGGGGTGGCGTGGGCAGCGCAAAAGAGGGTGACCTGACCAATCCGCAGGGCGATGGCCACCGCCCGCGCCTGCCCCTGGGAGGCGAAGCGGCGGCAATCGAGATCGCCGAGGGCAAGGAGGAGATCGTCGCGGTGGGGTCCAATGGAGGTGATTCCAAGGCGGAGGTCGTGTGCCCGCCGCTGCGCCAGGGCCGCGGCCAGGGCCTGGGTCGGCTCCTCCCCAAGGGATCCCGCCGGCGGCGCGCCAGTGTACCGGATCGACAGGGGTGCGGGGAACCGGGAAATCTGCGCCAGGATGGCGGCGGCTGCGGGCGCCCAGGCCGCCACGTAGCGGGCGCGCACCGCGTGCAAAGCGGCGCCGGCCGCGGCAAGCGCGTGCTCCCAGGTGAGGTGCTCCTGCTCGTCCACCCGCCCGGCGGCGGCGCGCCGCAAGAGCTGGTTGCGCTGGAGCAGGCAGTGGCGATAGCGGCGCATCACCGCCACCGCGGAGGGCTCGTGGACCGCGGCCGCACGGTCAAGCAGCGCCCGTCGCTCGCCACCCCCGCCGCGGATCGCGCCGAGGTCGGTGGGGGCGAAAAGGATCACCGGACACGCCGCCAACCCCTCGGCGGCGGTGGCCGCCGTGCCGTCGAGGTCGAAGCGGCGCCGGCCGCGGAGGGCCACGGTGAGGCGCAGACGCAAGGTCGCCCCGCCCGCCACCACCTCACCGCCGACCGTCGCCGCGTCGCACCCCACCGCCACCAGGGGCTCGGCCACCGCGCTGCGAAAGGAGGTCTGGTAGGCGAGGAGGTAGATCGCCTCAAGCAGGTTGGTCTTGCCCTGGCCGTTGGCGCCCACCACCAGGTTGACCCCGGGGGCCAAGGAGACCGTCTGGGAGGCGAGGTTGCGAAAGGTGTCGACGTTGAGGCGGGCGAGGGTGGTCACAGGGAGAGGGCTCCGCGCGCGGACCACGCCCCAAACCGGCGCCCGGACCGCGCCGCGCGAGGGGAGCGCTGCCACGCTCCACGGAGAAAAGGAGTCTGCCGGAGGTGGACGGGCGTGGCGAGAAGGGGCGGGCGAGAGGCCGGAGGGGAGGTGTCCGTAGCGCGACTCGGGGCTGGCAACCCACCGCGGCCCACCCGCTGCGCCGCGCGGCGCCTCCTCACCCCAAGCCGCTCGATGAGGTCGATCGACCCTCTGCCAGCCGCCCAGGGGAAGGGGTCTGCGGTCCGCCTGCGGTGCGCCGCGCACGCACGCACGCGGTACCCGGGTTCGCCGTGGCGTAGACCACGGGGTCGGCGCGTGCCGCACGCGCGGTAGCGGGAGGTGGCGCCGGCCGGCGTGGGTCGAGCGCGTGGGGGTAGGCGTCTGGATCCACCACCGTTCGGGAGACGACCGCGCCGTTGTGCGGATGGCGCGGCTGGGAGGAATCGCGGCTGAATCCACCACCCTAACCGTTCGCGACCACCGCCGACGCGGCCACGAACCTGCCCCCGAGAGAGGGCGCGGGGGGTGTGGGTCGATCGATCCGCTCCGTCCGGCGCCGGCCGCCCCAGGCGGGGCGCGACCCGCGGCGCGGGGGCGAAGAGGGCGCGCACGCCGCCCCCCACGCGGCTGCCTCTCGCTCGCCACCGTCCGCCCGCCGCCGGGGGTCGCCTCCCGGGAAGGCGGAGCGCCGAAGGGGGTCGATCACAGGCGCATCGGCATGAGGACGCAGCGGTAGTCCGCAGCCTCGCCGCTGGTGAACAGGCTCGGGCTGTTGCCGTCGTTCATCTCCATCCGCACCGACGCCCCGGCCATGCCGCCGAGGATGTCGAGGAGGTAGCGCGCATTGAAGGCGATCCGTACCCCGTCGCCCTCGAGCTTCGCCTCGATCTCCTCGCGCGCATCGCCGAGCTCCGGGTTTTGGGCGACAATCACCAGGCTGTCGGCGGAGACCTCAAGCTCCACCTGGTTGGTCTTCTCGTTGGCGAAGATCGCCACCCGCCGGCACGCGGTCGTGAGGGCCTCGCGGTCCACCACCACCAGGTTGCGGCAGGTGGCCGGGATGGCGCGCTGGTACTCGGGGTAGCGCCCCTCGATGAGACGGGTGATCAGGGTGAGGTCGGCGCGGCGGAGAACCGCGTGCTTGTCGCCGAAGGTGAGGTTGACCTCGCCGTCGCCCTCCTCCACTAGGCGGCGAATCTCCGCCACCGCCTTGCGCGGCACGATCTCGCGAAAGGCCGTCACCCCAGCCACGGCGAGCCTACGGCACGCCAGGCGATGACCGTCGGTGGCGACCACCTCCAGGTGGCCCTCACCATCGTGGGCGAAGAGGACACCGCCGAGGGTCTGGCGGGTAATGTCCGTGGACATGGCAAAAAAGGTCTGGGCGAGGAGCTCGCCCAGGGTCGCGGCGGCGAGGGTCATGCCGTTGCCGGCGGGGATTTCTGGAAGGACGGGAAACTCCGCGGGCTCCATGCCAAGGAGGTGGGCGGTAATCCGGCCGGAGCGCAGCTTCAGGCGCGCCCCCTCGGTAGGTGGCAGGGTGGACTCGTCGCTTTCGAGGGCCAACCGGCCGGCGTGTCGCTTCAGGCGCGCCCCCTCGGTCGTGACCTCGACCGGCGCCCCCTCGGTCATGACCTCGACCGGCGCCCCCTCGGGGAAGGCCTTCACCAGCTCGTAGAGCTTGCGCCCGGCGACGCAGACCCTCCCCGGCTCCGCGACCGCGCAAGCGGTGCGGTCACGGACGCCGATCTCCAAATTGGTCGCCACCACCTCGATCCCCGCGCTCCCCGCCTCCACGAGGCAGTTGGCCAAAATCGGCATGGAGGTGCGCGTCCCGACGATCCCCTGGATGCGTTGCAGGGGGGCGAGAAAATCTCCGCGTTCGATGGTAAATCGCATGGTTTCACCCTCTTCCCGCGCAGTCGTGACGGGTCGGTGAACTTGCCCCGCAGCTGGGGCCGCGTCAATCGTGGATCACCCGCCCGCCGGCGATTCGAGCTTGCGGCGCAGGGTACGCAGGGTCTGGGCGAGGCTCGGATCCTGGCCGCGAAGGTCGTCAATCTTGCGGCAGCCGTGGAGGACCGTGGTGTGGTCGCGGCCACCAAAGAGACGGCCGATCTCGGGCAGGGAGTGGCTGGTGAGGATTCGACACAGGTACATCGCCACCTGCCGTGGATGCGAGATCGCGTTGGTGCGCCGCTTCGATTTGAGGTCTGCCACCCGCAAGCCGTAGTGGTCCGCCACCGCCTGCTGGATCCGCTCGGGCGAGACCTCGCGCTGCTCCTCCTGGAGGAGGTCGCGGAGGAGCTCCTCGGCACGCGCCAGGTCCAGAGACTGGCCGGTCAGGGAGGTGTAGGCGGTGAGCTTGATGAGGCACCCCTCGAGCTTGCGAATCGAGGAATGGACGCGCGACGCGATGAGCAGGGCCACCTCCTCCGGCAGATGGACGCCGTCGCGCAGTGCCTTGCGCTTGAGGATCGCCAGGCGGGTCTCCAGACAGGGCGGCTGGACATCGCCGATCAGCCCCCACTCGAAGCGGGTCTTCAACCGCTCCTCCAGGTGGTCGATCTCCTTCGGCGAACAGTCGGCGGTGAGGACGATCTGCTTGTGGGCCGCGTGCAGGGTATTGAAGGTGTGGAAGAACTCCTTCTGGGTCTGCTCCTTGCCGGCGATGAACTGGATGTCGTCGAGGAGGAGGAGATCGACCCGCCGGTAGCGGTCGTGAAAGGCGTCCCAGCGGTGGCGGCGGGTGGAGTCGACCAGGTCGTTGACGAACTGCTCGGCGGTGAGGAAGCAGATCGTCCGGCGCGGGTTCTCCTGCCACGCTCGGTGGGCGATGGCGTTGAGCAGATGGGTCTTACCGAGCCCCGAGCCACCGTAGATGAAGAACGGGTTGTACGCCTCGCCGGGCATGGTCGCCACCGCCTCTGCGGCGGCGTGAACGAAGCGGTTGCTCGGCCCGACCACGAAGTCGTCGAAGGTCATCCCCGGCTGGAAGGGTGGCGGCGTCACCTCGGCGACCCCCGGCGCCACCCGGCGCACGACCGGCGCTTCCGGGACCCCCACCTTCCCCCCCTCCCGGACCCCCAACTCAACCCGCACCTGACCGTCGGAGAGACGGCTCACCACCTCGGTAATCCGGGCGAGATAGTTCTCCTCGATCCACTCCTTGGCGAAGAGGTCGGAAGCATCGAGATGGAGCACTTCACCATCCCATTCATGCAGCTCAAGAGATTCCACCCACTTGGTGTAGTTGTGGTGGCTAAGCTCCTGCGCAAGGAGGTCAAGGGACCGTTCCCAGACACTCACCACCGGCTGGGTAATGGCGGAAGGATGGAGGGTCTTGGAGGGGGTCTTGGAGGTCACAAAGTCGTTCCTTGCAAGGTTTACCTACCACGCTTCGACGAACCCGGAATCGTGCCGTTAAGAGTACCGTTGAGCATGGCTGTGACCATGTCAGTTATTTGCGTGTTAAGCCCACTCGTGGAACTCATGCAAACCGCACAATATCTCCGACACGGATGCCTAAGCCACTGGAAATAAAGAAAATATCCCCCTCGCTACCTACCCGTTCCGGCCCGTTCCGGCTCCTCACCCCTCAGCGCCGCCCTGGCCGTTATAACAAAGCCGCCACTGTCGGGCAAGCGAACGCAACCCTTTGAAAGAACATGGAAACAACATTCTTGCCTGCCGATCTATTGGCAGTGAAGACGCGCCTTCTGTTGTCCCCTAGCTAGACGCTCCTGGGGAAAACCCTTGTACAACAGGCGGGAGTGGGGTGAAGAAAAGGGCGGTGGTTGGTGCACGCCGCCGCCTCCAGAGAGGAAGGGGAGCCCTTTCCACGCCGGGGGTTCCGATCTAACCACTTCAACTTCAATAAGATGAACTCTCTTTCAACATTTCCACATGGCAGAATGAAGAAGGTGAACCTATTTGTTTTTAATACCCACTTCACGCAACTCCCGAGCCCGCGGACCAGCCACCGGCAGGTTTGACACGCCCAGGCGTGACCCCTAGACTCCGCCGCTCGTCTCTCGGGAGTATCCGCCATGTCGATCACCTACCAACCGAACCGCCGCAAGCGTAAGGTCACCCACGGCTTCCGTGCCCGCATGGCCACCCCTGGTGGGCGGAAGGTGCTCAAGCGTCGCCGGGCGAAGGGGCGCAAGCGGTTGACCGTCTAAGGGCAGGTTGGCTGCGGATCGGCGGTCGGTCGGGTGGGCGAGGTCGGCGCGACGACGCCAACGGTCGCTGGGCGGTGGCGTGCAGCGAGCCTCCGCGTAGATTTTTGTTTCCGTCGATGGCGCCCCGTTCTCCCCTGGAGATTCTCCGCCGGCCGGAGGAGTTTCGTGCTGTCTACCGCGGGGGCGCGGCGATTCGGCGGCGCTGGGTCGAAATTTGCTACTGGCGCCGCGCGGGCGGGGTGAGGCTCGGGATGACCGTCTCCCGGAAGGTGGGTAACGCGGTGGTGCGTAACCGGTTACGGCGGCGGATTCGCGACTTCGCCCGCCTCCAGCCACGTGACCTGCAGGCGGTGGACCTGGTGGTCCAGTGTCGTCCGGGCGCCGGCGAGCTGTCGGGCGAGGTGCTGCGTGGCGAGTTGGAGCAGCTCTGGCGGGAGCTTAAGAGGCGCTTGGCATGACTCGCCTCTGCCTTTTCATGATTGCCCTCTACCGGCGCTGGCTATCGCCGTGGTTGCCGCCGGCCTGCCGCTATTACCCAAGTTGTTCCGTGTACGCGGAAGAGGCGGTGCGGCGCTTCGGGTGGGGGCGCGGTGGGCTCTTGGCGGCGCGCCGGTTGCTGCGTTGCCACCCGGGCCATCCGGGTGGCTTCGACCCGGTGGTGGAGCCGGTGGTGGAGGGGGTCGGGCGCGGTGCGGCAGGTCGGCGCAAGGGTGTTGGTTTCCCGAGAGAGGGTCGGTGATGGATCGACGAACGGTGTTGGCGATTGTCCTCTCCCTGGCGGTCGTGGTGGGGTACTCGGAGGTGATGAAGTGGTTCTACCCGCCAACTCCGGAGGGGGAGACCGAGGTTGCGCCCTCCCCGGTGGAGACCGGCGGAGGGGCGCCGGATAAGGTCGCGCCAAGCGCGTCGGGGGGGGAATCCACCCTGGCGGCTGGTGGTGCGGTTGGGGCGGTGGTGGCGCCGGGGGCGGAGCGGGAGGAGGGGATCGACCTCGCCAACGATTGGGTCACCCTCTCCTTCGGGCGGCGTACCGGCGGTCTGTTGAGCGCCCGCCTCAGCCACCATGTGGACGAGGAGGGAAAGCCGTTGGAGTTGGTGGCGGAGGTGGCGCGGTTTCACTCCGGGCAGGTGGTGGCCGGCGACGGTCGGGTGGTGGAGGTGGCGGAGGCGGAACTCGTCGACCACTCCCTCAGCCTGCGCCTGCAAGATGGCACCCGCCTGCGCTGGAGCCTTGACGACCACAGCTACCTGGCGCATCTGGAAATCGAGGCGGCGGCGCCGATTCGCCTGGTGGGTCCTACCGGTTTTTCGCACAAGATCCTCGACACCCGGTACTACGGCAACCAAGGTTTTGCCTACCGCACGGCGACCGGGGAGGAGGAGGTGGGGTTCAAGAAGCTCGAGGGCGACCGGCTGGTGGAGGGGCCGATCCCGTGGCTGGTCTCCGAGGACAAGTACTTCCTCCAGGGGTGGATCCCGGAAACACCGATCGCGCGGGTCGGCTTGCTGGTTCGGCCGGGCGCGGAGCCGGACTACACGACCCTGCTCAGCGTCGCCGGAGGCTCGTCGAGGCTGCGCGTCTACGTGGGGGCGAAGGAGATGGACGCCCTCACCGCCGCCGACCCCATCTTCGCCAAGCGGATCCACTTTGGATGGTTTCGGGTGGTGGCGGAGCCGATGTTCTACCTCCTGCGCTTCATTCACCGGCTGATCGGGAGCTGGGGGGTGTCGATCATCTTGGTCACCGTCCTGATCAAGCTCGCCTTCTTCAAGCTCACCCACAACCAGCAGGTCTCCATGAAGCGGATGCAGGCGCTGCAGCCGGAGATGCAGCAGTTGCGGGAGAAGTACAAGAAAGACCCGCAGCGGATGCAGCGCGAGATCATGGAGCTGTACAAGCGCAACAAGGTGAACCCGATGATGGGGTGTCTGCCGATGGTGGTGCAGATCCCGGTCTTCCTCGCCCTCTATAACGTCCTCTTGAACGCCATCGAGCTGCGCCACGCCCCCTTTCTCTACCTCCCCGACCTTGCCGCCGCCGACGCCCTGTTCGGCCACCTCGCCGGCTTTGCCGTCGGCCCCCTGCCCTTGATCATGGGGGTGACCATGTGGCTCCAGCAGCAGATGACGCCAACCACCATGGACCCCACCCAGGCCAGGATGATGAAGTTCCTGCCCATCGTCTTCACCCTGATGTTCTTCAACTTTCCCTCCGGTTTGGTCCTGTACTGGGCGATCAACAACCTCCTCACCATCGGCCAGCAGATCCTCGCCAACCGCGCGGTGGAGGCGAGCGGGGCGTAGGAGCCGGTCGGACGCTTGCGATCGTGGCGCGAAGCGGCGGATCGATCCGGTCTTCAAGCCCGCCGCTTCGCTCACTGATCGCGACCCAGGCCGACCGGCTCGGTTTCGCGCCCGCGATGCACGGCGCGGCGGTCCCCGGCCGCGGGTTGTTTCCTTCTCACCATGGCCCTTGAGCAAGACACAATTGTCGCCATCGCCACCCCGGCCGGCCGCGGGGCGGTGGGGATCGTGCGCCTGTCGGGGGAGCAGGCGGAGGCGATCGCCGCCCGCCACCTCGGCTGGACCACCACGCTGCCCCGGCCGCGGTGGCTGGGCCGGGCGCGGTTCGTGGACGGAGCCGGGGAGGTCGTGGATGACCTCCTCGCGGTCCGCTTCCCGGCACCGGCGAGCTACACCGGCGAGGCGGTCGTGGAGCTCCATGGCCACGGCAACCCCCTGCTGTTGGAGCGGATGGTGGCGGAGCTGGTGCGCTCAGGGGCGCGTCTGGCGCGACCGGGAGAGTTCACCGAGCGGGCCTTTCTTGCCGGCAAGCTCGACCTCACCCAGGCGGAGGCGGTGGCCACCCTGATCGCGGCGCGCAGCGAGGGTGGGGCGCGTCTAGCCCGGCGGCTCCTCGCCGGCGAGCTTGGCGCCGGCCTGGTGCGCCTCCGCCAGGCGATCGTGGAGGTGGAGGCGGAGGTGGAGGCGGCGATCGACTTTGCGGAAGAGGAGATCGACCCGGCGGGCGGCGCGCGCCTGGCGGAGCGCCTGGCGCCGGTGACCGCGGAGGTCGCGCGGCTGCTTGCGGGCCACGCCGGCGCGCGCCACCAAATCGACGGCGTGCGGGTCGTTCTCGTGGGAGCGGTGAACGCGGGCAAGTCAAGCCTCTTCAACCGCTTGCTTGGCGAAGAGCGGGCAATCGTCACCCCCGAGGCGGGGACCACCCGCGACTACCTGGAGCAGGTCGTGGAGTGGGAGGGGATCGAAGTTTGTCTGGTGGACACCGCCGGGCTGCGCGTGGCGACCGGCGCGGCCGAGCGCCAGGGGATCGAGCGCAGCCGGGCGGCGGCGGCGGCGGCCGACCTGCTGGTGCAGGTGGTCGATGGGAGCGCGCCGGTGGTGGACGAAGCGCTGCCGCCGCCGGCGGTGGTGGCATGGAACAAGGTGGACCTCGGCGCCGGGGCGCCGCCCGCCACCCTCGGGGAGGCGATCCCGGTCTCGGCGCGCACCGGCGAGGGGGTAGCGGCCCTGCGCACCTGGCTGGTGGCGCGGGCGCGGGCAGCGGTGGCGGGCGACTCTGTCGCCTGCCTGGAGCGCCATCGCCTCGGCCTGGAGCAGGTGGCGGCCGCCCTCGAGGCGGCACGCGAGGGGCTGACCGCCGGCCTCACCCCGGAACTCATCGCCTTCGAGCTGCGCGCGGCCCAGGCCACCCTCGGCGCGCTGATCGGCGAGCGCACCCCGGAGCAGGTCCTGGAGGCGATCTTCAGCCACTTTTGCGTCGGCAAGTGACCGCCCACCCGGCGCGGGCGGCCACCTTGCCGGCTACTTGTGCAGCGCCCGCCCGAGGCGGCGTTCGACGCTGGCGATCTTCGACTCTAGGCGGCCGGCGCTGGGCTCGCGGGCGTCGATCTTCATGGTGCAGAGGATCCGCGGGCAATCCACGCGCAGCCGCTCGTAGCACTGGCGGACCACCGCCAGCACCGCGTCCCACTCGCCCTCCACGATCGTCCCCATGGGGGTGAGGCGGTACGGCAGGCCGGACCGGTCGACGATGTCGAGCACGGGCGCCACGTACGCGGAGACCGACTCCCCCTTGCCCAGCGGGGTCATGGAAAACTCGAGAAGGATCATCGGGGTGGCTCCGTTGCGGGGTGGGTGGCCGCACGCGCGGCCGGGCGGGGCGGCCGGCGCCAGCCTGGGGGGCGGCAGCGGGGGGCCGCAAGCGAGGGGGCTGTTTCACGTGGAACAATCTAGCGCTCCGGTCCATCCTGCCACGCCATGATCCATCCGACGACCTACGAGGTGATCGTGGTGGGGGCGGGCCACGCCGGTTGCGAGGCGGCCCTGGCGGCGGCGCGCATGGGGGCGCGCACCGCCTGCTTCACCCTCTCGCTCGACACCATCGCCCTGATGCCGTGCAACCCGTCGATCGGCGGCATTGGCAAGGGCCACTTGGTGCGCGAGGTCGACGCCCTCGGCGGCGAGATGGGGCGGGTAACCGACGCCACTGGTATCCAGTTTCGCATGCTCAACACCTCGAAGGGGGAGGCGGTCCAGGCGGTCCGCGCCCAGGCGGACAAGTATGCCTACAAGCATAGGATGAAGGCGGTCCTCGAGGCCCAGGCGGGGCTCGACGTGAAGCAGGAGCGGGTGGTGGCGGTGCGCGTCGCGGCGGGGCGGATCGTCGGGATCACCACTGACCTTGGCTGGGAGTACCGTGCCGACGCGGTCGTGGTGACCACCGGCACCTTCCTCAATGGCCTGTTGCACACCGGTGCGGTGCGGCGGCCGGGCGGCCGGGTCGGGGAGGAGGCGGTGAGCGAGCTCGCCGCCTCCCTCGCCGGCCTTGGCCTGGGGTTGGTCCGTCTGAAGACCGGGACCTGCCCGCGGCTGGACGGTCGCACCGTGGGGTGGGACCAGACTCTGGTCCAGCCCGGGGATCCGGAGCCGACCCCCTTCTCCTTTCAGACGCAAAGGATCGAGCGCGCCCAGCTCCCCTGTCACATCACCCACACGACCGCGGCGACCCATGCCCTGATCGCCGCGAACGTCGACCGCTCGCCCCTGTTCAACGGCCAGATTCGGGGGGTGGGGCCGCGCTACTGTCCGTCGATCGAGGACAAGGTCTTCCGCTTTCCCGGTCGCCCGAGCCACCAGCTCTTCCTCGAGCCGGAGGGGGTGGATACCTGTGAGGTGTACGTGAACGGCCTCTCCACCTCGCTCCCCGTGGATGTGCAGATGGCGCTGGTGCGCACCATCCCGGGGTTGGAGCGGGCGGAGATTATCCGCCCGGGCTACGCGGTGGAGTACGACGCGGTGGTTGCCACCGAGCTCACCCACGGTCTGGAGGTGCGGCGGGTCGAGGGACTCTTTCTCGCCGGCCAGATCAATGGCACCTCGGGCTACGAGGAGGCGGCGGCGCAGGGGATCATGGCGGGGATCAACGCGGTCCGGCGGGTGCGCGGCGAGCCCGCGGTGGTCCTGGGTCGCGACCAGGCGTACATCGGCGTTTTGATCGACGACCTGGTGAGCCGCGGCACCGACGAGCCGTACCGGATGTTCACCTCCCGGGCGGAGTTTCGCCTGCGGTTGCGGTTCGACAACGCCGACGCCCGGCTTACCCCCTTGGGCCATGACCTCGGCCTGGTGGAGGGTGGGGTGCACGAGGCGTTCCTGCGCCGGCAGGCGGCGCGGGCGGCGGAGGTGGCGCGCCTGCGCGCGGTTCGGGTTGGGGCGGCGGCGCACGCCCGCCTCTTCCCCGGGGCGGAGGGGGGCTACCACGGCGGGGCGACCCTTGCCGACCTCCTCCAGCGGCCCGGGCTGAGCCACGCGGACCTCGCTGCCGTGGATCCGGCCCGTCCCCCCCTCGACCCGGGGGTGGCGCGTGGCGCCGCAATCGACATCAAGTACGCGGGCTATCTTGAGCGCCAGGCGCGCCAGGTGGCCCACCTGCACCGCCTGGAGGCAGTGGCGATTCCCGCCGCCTTTGACTACGCGCACCTCCATGGCCTGGCCACGGAGGTGCGCGAGAAGCTCAGCGCGCGCCGGCCGGCGACCCTCGGGCAGGCCGCCCGGATCTCCGGGGTGACCCCGGCGGCGGTGTCGCTCCTCGCCGTCCACCTGAAGGGGGCTGCGGATGCGGATGGATAGGGGGTGGTCGGACTGTCTTTCGATCAACGGCAACGTGCTACTCGAGGCGACCTGGCGGATCGAGGCTTGGCGCGGCCGCCGGCTGTCGTTGCCGAGCCCCACGTCGCCCTACGAACCGCTCCCGATCCGGGGTCGAGCCCGTTCCTGCGCGTGATGATCGAGCCGTTTTGCCATCCTGGGGGGTGGGAACCCTCCCTCGCGGCCGCCGTCGCCGCGGCGCCGCTGGCGGTGGACGGCGCGGCGGCCCAGCGCCTGAGCCGCTACGTGGCCGAGCTCCTGCGCTGGTCGAAGCGGCTCAACCTCACCGCCCTTGCCGGCGTTCCGTTGGTCGAGCGGCTGATCGCCCCGACCCTTCCCTTCGCCGCCGCGTCCGTCTACCGCTCCGCCCCCGCCTTTGCCGACCTCGGCAGCGGTAACGGCATCCCCGGCGTAGTCTTGCAGGTCGTGGCGCCGCGCGCACGGTGTGTGCTGATCGAGCCACGCCACCGCCGCGCCTGCTTTCTCCGCCACCTGGTGCGCACCCTCCCCGTCGACCAGACGGTGGTCGTCGAGCAGCGCGCCGAGGCGCTCGGGTGGAGCGAGGCGGAGCGGGTGGAACTGGTGGTGAGCCGGGCGGTGGCCCCCCCCGCCACCCTCCTGGGGTGGTGCGCCCCCCTCCTCGCGGACGGCGGCGCGGTCGCCCTTTGGGGTGGGGGCGAGCGAGTCACCGGCTGGCAGGCGACCGTTGCCGGCGCCGCGACCGTCTATTGCCGCCCGCCCAGGTGAATCGCCGGACGGGTCCACGCGCACCATCGCAAGCGCCCGCCCGTTGCGCGCGCGGTTGGCCATGCACCCGCGGCGCCGCGCCCCGTCTGGTGGCCGCCCTTGCCGGTCGCCGAAGGTGGGGTTTGTGCAAAGACGCAGAGACCTCGTTCCATAGCCGTGCGTCGAACATGCGCGCCACGGTGGGCGGGGGCCGGACCGGGGAGAGGCTGCCCCCTTCCAGGTCCCACCGGACTAGCGGTCGCGCCGCAACGGTGCAGGTCTGCCGGTCCCGCGCCCCCCGTGTCTGCGCCTCTGCGCGACCCCCGCCCTCCAGCCGCCCCCGACGTTGCGCGACTCCCACCCTCGACCTTCGCCGCCTTCTCTCCGGCCCCGCCTGCATGGCGATCACGCCGCGGCGTCACCGGCCTACCCGTGGCTGGCTCCGCGGCGCGCCTCCACGCCTCTGCGCGATTCCTGCCTTCCTACGGGCGGTCGGCCTCGGTCCAGGGCGAGCACCAAGGAGCGAATCTCAGTCCGCGCTCCCTATTCCGCGCCACGATCGACCAAGTCCGACAGGCCCTTTGGGAAATCGCCCCAGGTTGGGCGGCGCTGTTTCACGTGAAACAGTCGCCCCGGGAGGCAGGCGGAGCTTCGTTCGGATCTCCGGCCTTCGGCCACGCGGGGAGCGGGGCCGGGTGGTGTTCCGCATGGCCGAGCCCTGTGTGGCGCTGCGACCGGCTGCCGCTCCGGGCTCCCGCCCGCCTCTCCGTGCCACGATCGCCAAGGTCTGACCGACTCGTTTCGTGCCGCGAACGGCTCTGCATCCGGAGGTGCGCCCAGTTCTCTGCGCACGGCGACTGCCTCCTGGCCGGCGGTTCCGGGGGGGCGTATGCTCCGCCGCCATGGGCCGCTGCATTGCCATCGCCAACCAGAAGGGGGGGGTGGGGAAGACCACCACCACCATCAACCTCGCTGCGGCCTTGGCGGCGGCGGAGCGGCGCGTCTTGGTGATCGACAGCGACCCGCAGGGGAATACCACCGGTGGCCTCGGCGAGCGCCGCGACACCCCCCGGCCAACCCTCTACGACGCCCTTCTGGGTACGGTGGAGGTTGCGGAGGTGGTTGTGGCCACGGGTTTTCCCCACCTCGATCTCATCCCGGCCGACATCGGCCTCAGTGGCGCCGAGGTGGAGTTGGTGGGGCGGGAGGGGCGGGAGACGGTCCTCCGGCAGGTGGTGGCGCCGGTGCGCGACCGCTACGACTTCCTTCTCATCGACTGCCCCCCCTCCCTCGGCCTCCTGACGGTGAACGCCCTCACCACCGCCGACTCGGTCCTCATCCCCTTGCAGTGCGAGTATTACGCGCTGGAGGGGCTGACCCTGATCACCAACACCGTCGAGCTGATCCGCCGCAGCCTCAACCCGAAGCTCACCCTCGAGGGGATCCTGATGACCATGTTCGATGGCCGCAACAACCTAGCGAACCAGGTGGTCGCGGACGTGCGCGCCCACTACCGTGAGGCCGTCTTCGCGACCCTGGTGCCGCGCAACGTGCGCATCTCCGAGGCCCCCTCGTACGGCATGCCGATCCTCCAGTACGACATCCACTCGCGCGGCGCCCAGGCGTACATGGCGGTGGCGGTGGAGCTGTTGCAGGGGCGCGGGGCGGCGGTCGCGGGGGCGGCAGGCTCCGCGGGGGTGGAGCGATGAGCCGGCAGGCCCTCGGGCGTGGCCTTTCGGCCCTCATCCCCGAGGTGGCGCCGGCGGTGGCGGCCCTGGACGGGGTGCGCAAGGTCGCCATCGAGGACCTCACTCCGAATCCGAACCAGCCGCGCAAGGCCTTTGTGGACGAGGGGTTGGAGTCGCTCGCCACCTCGATCCGGAACCACGGCGTGCTCCTCCCCCTGGTGGCGCGGCGTACCGCGCGGGGGCTGGAGATCATCGCCGGGGAGCGGCGCTGGCGGGCGGCGCAGCGTGCCGGTCTGAAGGAGGTGCCGGTCCTGGTGCGCGAGGTGGGCGACGGCGAGAGCCTGGAGCTCGCCCTGGTGGAGAACCTGCAGCGCGAGGACCTGAACGCCATCGAGGTGGCGCAGGCGTACGAGCAGCTCCAGGGGGAGCGCGGCTGGACCCAAGAGGAGCTCGCCGCGCGCGTCGGCCAAAGCCGCTCGGCGGTGGCGAATCTGATGCGGCTGTTGCAGTTGCCGCGCCAGGTGCAGCAGCAGGTCCGGGATGGGGCGCTGACCGCCGGCCATGCCCGCGCCCTTCTCGGCCTGGCGACCGCGGCGCAGATGCGCCGCCTCGGCGCGGAGGTGGAGGCGAAGGGGCTGTCGGTGCGCCAGGCGGAGGAGCGGGTGCGCCGGGAGCGCCGCGCGGAGGTCGGGGTGGGCGCCACGAAACCGCGCTCCGACAACGGCTTCACCGCCCAGTGCCACCACCTGGAAGAGCAGCTCGCGGCACAAATGGGGACGCGGGTGCGGATCCGCGGCACGAGCGCGAGGGGCCACATCGAGCTCCACTACCACTCGGCAGACGAGCTCGACGCCCTCTTGGAGCGGCTCGGGCGGTAGGTCGAGACTCGCTAGCCCAGGAGGGTCACCCCCGCACACCCCCACGCCGGCGTGGCCCGGAAGGCGGATTCACCGCAGGGGGTGCAGCCTGGTGCGGAAGATGGTTTTTCGATCGCGCCGCGAAGGGACGCGCATGGGCGCAAATCGGGTGCGGGGTCAGGCTTTGGTGCACGGTAAACAATGAAAGAAACGAAGCCTGACCCCAATCCAAAGCCTGACCCCAGTCAGTCCGATGTGACCCCAGTCTGATGTGGAGAGCGCGGGCGATGGCGCCCTCTGGGCCTACACCGCCGGCAATGACCGGGCGATCGTCTCCAAGGAGGGTGACTTCCGGCCGACGAGCTTTCTCCGTGGCGTCTTCCCGAAGGTGATCTGGTGCCGGTGTGGCAACGGTCCCACGACCCTCGCCGCGAGAAGCAAGCGTTGGGGTCAGGCTTTCATTCTCATCGCGGCAACGTTCGCCCCCTATGGTAAACAATGAAAGAAACGAAGCCTGACCCCAATCCAGTCAGTCCGATGTGACCCCAGTCCAAAGCCTGACCCCAATCCGATCCTGCGGAGGCGCGGAGGAGGCGTGGGGGAGGGAGGTGGCGCGGGCGGTGAAGCCACCGGAGAACAACGGGTGCGGGGCAGGAAGGCGGGCTCACGCGGCGGCTTCGCCCCGTGGGGCTGAAGCGTCCCCCCTTCGTGCCTTCGTGTGCGCCCGCGCCTTCTCGGACCGCAGGGTGCGCACCGCCAAGGCGGTTCGGGCGCGTGGCTCAGTCGACCACCAGACTCACCAATCCGTCGCGTAGCTTGGGCTCGAACCAGGTGGACTTTGGCGGCATCACCGCTCCCGCGTCGGCGACTGCAAAGAGGGCCGCCAGGCGGGTGGGATAGAGGGAGAAGGCGCACGCGAACTCGCCGGCGTCGACCCGCCGCTCTAGCTCCGCGAGGCCGCGGATGCCGCCGATGAAGTCGATGCGCGGGTCGCGGCGGGGGTCGGTGATTCCCAACAGCGGCGCCAGGACCTGGTCGGCGAGGATCGCCACGTCGAGGCTCGCCACCGGGTCGGTCGCGGCCGGCGCCCTCTCGGGCCGGAGGGTGAGGGAGAGCCAGCCGCCGCCGGTGTAGAGGCCGAAGCGGCCGGGGCGGTCGGGGGCGACCGCCACCCGGCTCGGCTCCACCGTAAAACGGGCCGCGAGGCCGGTGAGGAGGTCGGGGGGGCGGATCTCTCCGAGGTCGCGGATCGCCCGGTAGTAGGGGAGGATCTGGACCTGGTCGTCGGGGATGATCACCGCCAGGAAGCGGTTGAAGGGCTCGTCGCCGGTGGTGCCCGGGGTGGCCTCCCGCCGCTCCGCGGCCAGGCGCGCCGCGGCGGCGCAGCGGTGGTGGCCGTCGGCGATGTAGAGGCTGGGGACCTCCTCGAAGGCGGCCAGCAAGCGGTCGATTGCTCCGCGCTCGTCGACGATCCAGACCGTGTGGCCGACGGAGTCCTCCGCCACCAGGTCGATCGCCGGCGCGCGGGCGGTGAGGCGCGCCACCTGCTGGTCGATCGCGGCGGTGTGGCGGTAGGTGAGGAAGACCGGACCGGTGTGGGCGGAAAGGGCGCGGCAGTGGCGGGTGCGGTCCTCCTCCTTGTCCTCCCGGGTGTGCTCGTGTTTGCGGATTCTCCCTTGGAGATAGGCCTCGACCGCGGCCGCCGCCACCACCCCGGTCTGGGTGTGGTCGCCCATCCGCTGGCGGTAGAGGTAGAGGCAGGGGGTGGCCTCGCGCACCAGCGCACCGGTCGCGATCAGCCGCTCCAGGGCCGCGCGGCCGGAGGCGTAGACCGCCGGGGCGTGCGGGTCGGTCCCCGCCGGCAGGTCGATCTCCGGCTTGGAGACGTGGAGGAAGGAGAGGGGGTTCCCCGCCGCCAGGGCCCGCGCCTCGGCGGTGTCCAGCACGTCATAGGGCGGCGCCGCCACCTGCGCCGCGCGGCTCGGGTCGGCGCGCAGGGCGCGAAACGGCTGAAGCATGGGCGCGGGCGCGGACACGGCCGCCCATCCTACGGGGCGGGCGGCGGGGGGGCCAGGG
>MNYW01000160.1 GCA_001873295.1 Nitrospirae bacterium CG2_30_70_394
CCCGCCCGCGCCCTCGCCGCCCGCCATCGCCGCCGGTCACGAGCCGATCGCCAAGCGCCCACCCCATGCACACCCTCGTCCTCGGCATTGGCAACCCCCTGTGGGCGGACGAGGGGTTCGGGGTGCGGGCGGTGGCCCTCCTCCACGAGGGCTACCGCTTCCCCGCCGAGGTGGAGGTGGTGGACGGCGGCACCCAAGGGCTCTTCCTCCTGCCCTGGGTGCGTGGTGCGGACAACCTCTTGGTGCTGGATGCCATCGACTTCGGCGATCCCCCCGCCACCGTCCGGGTGGTGCGCGGCGACGGTGTGCCGCGCTACCTCGGGGCGAAGAAGGTCTCCATGCACCAGACCGGCTTTCAGGAGGTCCTCGCCTCCGCGTCGCTGGCGGGCGACCTGCCGTCGCGCCTCAGCCTGATTGGCGTCCAGCCGGTCACCCTCGACGACTTCGGCTCCTCCCTCACCGCGCCGGTGGCGGCGCGTCTCGCAGAGGTGGTGGAGCTGGCGGTGGCGGAGCTCGCCGCCTGGGGGGTGGTGGCCGAGGCGCGCAACGCGCCGCCCGAACCCCTGGCACCGGTAGAGATGGCGCGCCTGGCCTACGAACGGCGGGCCGACGGGTGAGCGCGCTCCCACCCACCGACCTCGGCGGAGCCCTCGCCTGGCTCGCCGCCGCCCTAGCCGCGTGGCAACCCGCCACCGCCAACGCGACCCTCGACCTCACCCCCCTGGGGCCGGCCGCGCTCACTGAGCTCGACGACCGACTCGGCCGCGGCGAAGTCGCGGTGGTGGCGGGCGAAGAGCAGATCCACGAGTGCCGGCTACCCGGCGTCTGGCGCCACCACCGGCCGCCGCGCTTGGAGGTCGGCCCCGCCCCCACCCTGCCGGCGGTCGCCCCGTCGCCCACCCCCTTGCCCGTCCGCCCCGCCGACCTGATGAACGGCGAGGCGATCCTCGCCGAGATCACCACCCGCGCCACCGCCTACCGCCCGGGCGACGCGAGCCACCAGATCCACCTCTCCCACCTCCCCCTTACCCCGGGCGACCGGGCCTACCTCGACGCCCGCCTGGGCGAGCGGCCCCTGCGCATCCACATCCTGGGCTACGGCGAGACCCACATCACCGCCGCCGCCCTGCCCCACGTCTGGCACATCCGCCACGCCAACGCCGCCGGCCAGACCATCCTCTCGACCCTCGAGATCGGCGCGCTGCCCGAGGTGGTCCGCGCCACCCCGGAAGACCTCGCCGACGCGGCGCGCGAGGCGGCGACGATGGCGAGCGAGTAGCCACAAACGCGCGGCGCGCTCCCTCGCCGCCGGCGACCACCCCGGCGCGGCGCGCCCACCGCACCCCTTTACTTCGACGCCCCCACGGCAACACGCCCGGGCGACGTCCACCCCCACCGGCCCCACCGCGCCGCCTACGTTGACCGATCCTTGAACCGAGGAGCGGAGGAGGGGATGCTGCGGAGCCATGGAGAGGGACCGGTGCGTTCCCGTGGGTTCCGGGTTCGACGCATCGCTCACGCCTTGGGGGTCGGGTGTGGTCGCCTGCGCTTTGCGCTCCGGGGGGCGGGGCAGGCGGCGCGCGAATCCTAAGGGCGAGGCGGACGAGGGCGGCATGGGAGAGGGGCAGATTGGGGTTTGGGCCGCCGCCCTTCGTGGGGCGGGGGTGACACGGTAAATTGGGGCGCGCACCAATTCCCTATGACCCCCTTCGCCCTCGTTTCCCTCCTTGCCCTCCTGTTCACCACCCCGGCGGCGGCGGCGCCGACCGTGCTGTTGCTCATCGACGCCTCGCCGTCCATGGGAGGTGAGGTGGCGACCGCGCCGGCGGGGGTGGAGTGGTGGCGGCGGCTGCTCGTCCACGCCTATGGCCTTGATCCCCCGGCCGAGGCGCCGCGGGATCGGCTCGGGACCGTGCGGGCGGCGGTGGTGCGCTACGTCGCCCACCTGGAGGCGACGACGACCGTGGGGGTGCGCAGCTTCGGCCAGCGGCGCTGGCTGGGGTGCGAGGACAGCCAGCTCCTCCTCCCCCCCTCCCTTGACCGAGGACGCTGCACCGCCACCCTCGCCGGGCTGCAAGCCGCGCCGGCCGGCAACACCCCCCTCGCCTACGCCCTGCGGGAGGCGGCGCGCGACCTCCTCACCCTGCCCGCCGGCGGCGACTACCACATCGTCGTATTCACCGACGCGACCGACCTGTGTCCCGAGCCGCTCCCCGCGGGCGACCGCCTCACCCACGAGACCGGGGTGGCGGCGACCCTCGACGTGATCACCCTCGGCCTCACCCCGGCGGCGGCCGCACCCTTGGCGGTCATCTGTCGGGGGACCGGCGGCCATCTCTACCCGGCAACCGACCTCACCACCGCGGAGATCGCCCTGCGTCGCTGCCTGCCCCTGACCCCGCGCCAGCACCTCGCCGCCGCCCTGCGTCTTGACCCCGATGCCTGGCCGGTGGCGGTGGCCGCGCTGGTCCTCCTGCTCCTCGCCCTGATCGCCTGGCTGGAGGTGCGCTCCGAGGGGTGAGGTGGGGCCCCCCACGCGACGGGACTGACCACGGGGGCGCGCGGCGCGAACCCGGCCCTCTCCCCCGGGGATCGTCGCGCGCGGGTGCAGTCGTGCTCACGAGGCGGACCGACCCGCGCCTCCGCGCCGGCCGCCAACCGCGGAGGCGGCCACGAACGCGGGCGGGGAGGGCCAGCCCCTGGGTGGAGGGCCGACCCGCGCAGTCGCTCCCGGCGCCATCCGGGCAAAGGGCGATCGCCGCGCGCCGAGCTCGGCGAAGAGCCCATTCGTGGCGGCCACCCACCCGCGGCTTGGGACGATGCGCGCCGCCCGCCGCGCCGGCGAATGGCGCCCGGGCCAGCTCGGCCGCGCCCGCCGCGGGCGTTACACGCCCTCTGGGATGTGCTCGCCCGCCATCAGACTCGCCACCGTCTCCCGCTCGCGGATCAGGTGGTAGCGCTCGCCCTGGACCATCACCTCCGCCACCCGCGGCCGGGTGTTGTAGGTGGAGGCCATGGAGAAGCCGTAGGCGCCGGCGGACATCACCGCCAGGAGCTCCCCGGGGCGGACCACCACCAGCTCGCGCGACCGGGCGAGGAAGTCGCCGCTCTCGCAGATCGGTCCCACCACGTCGACGATCCGGTTCGGCCGCTCCGCGTGGGCTGCCACCGGCAGGATCTCCTGATAGGCGCCGTAGAGGGTGGGACGAACCAGGTCGTTCATCCCCGCGTCGACGATCACGAACCGCTTGCCGTCGT
The DNA here is from genome assembly GCA_001873295.1 of Nitrospirae bacterium CG2_30_70_394. GTDB lineage: Bacteria > CG2-30-53-67 > CG2-30-53-67 > CG2-30-70-394 > CG2-30-70-394 > CG2-30-70-394. Next base: position 3,259 of record MNYW01000160.1, read on the forward strand.
TTTCCTTCGTGTACAAGACGCGGGTGACGAAGCAACCGCCGTTGCCCACCAGAACCCGCCCCGGCTCCAAGATCACCGTCAGGCCGGTGGGAAGGATCCGCTCCACCAGGGGGGTGGCGTACTCGGCAGGGGTGGGGGGCGACTCCGCCCGGTAGCGGATGCCGAGGCCACCACCGAGGTCGAGGTGGCGCACCGTCACTCCCGCCGCCGCGAGCTGCGCGACCAGCGCGAGGAGCCGGTCGAGGGCATCGAGGAAAGGCTGCACCGAGGTGAGCTGCGAGCCGATGTGACAATCGATCCCCACCACCTCGATGTTCGCCATCGCCGCGGCGCGCTGGTACTCCGCCACCGCCTCCCGGTGGGAGATGCCGAACTTGTTCTCCTTCATGCCGGTGGAGATGTACGGGTGGGTCTGGGGATCCACGTCCGGGTTCACCCGCAACGCCACCGGCGCGGTCACCCCAAGCTCACCCGCCACCTGGTTGAGGAGGTCGAGCTCGCCGGGCGACTCGACGTTGAAGCAGCGAATCCCCGCCTCCAGGGCCTGCTTCATCTCTGCGGCGGTCTTGCCGACGCCCGAGTAGACGATCGTCGCCGGTGCCGCCCCGGCGGCGAGACAGCGCGCCAGCTCCCCACCGGAGACGATGTCGAAGCCGAGCCCGCGGCGCGCCATCAGGGCCAGGATGGCGAGGTTGGAGCACGCCTTCACCGAGAAGCAGGTGAGGTGGGGCAGCTTGGCAAAGGCGGCGTCAAACCTCTCCGCCTGCTCGCTCAGGTGGGCGTGGGAGTAGCAGTAAAACGGCGTCCCCACCGCCAGGGCGAGGTCGGCAAGATCGACCCCCTCCGCAAACAGGCGGCCATCACGGTAGGCAAAGGGCTCCATTGTCGGCGTCACCATGGCAAATGGCTGGGGTCAGCTCTTTACTATATGTTCCACATCCACCCCTGGATTCTCGGACGCAACGTTGGAGAACGTAGAGTACAAAGTAAAGCCCTGACCCCAATCTCCTCCCCAAGGGTACGACCCCAAGGGCAAGGGGCTACGGTCGCCGTCGCTCCACCTCGGCGTCGGCCCACGCCGAGGGGTTGGACTCG
>MNYW01000104.1 GCA_001873295.1 Nitrospirae bacterium CG2_30_70_394
ACCCAGCTCGTGGCGCCGGTCACGGTGGGCGCGGGGGCGCTGATCGGCGCCGGCACCACGGTGACCCGCGACGTGCCGGAGGGTGCTTTGACCACCTCGCGCGCCGCCCAGGAGGATCGCCCCGGGGCGGGCGCGCGCTACCTGGCGCGGGTGCGGGCGAGCGCCGCGGAGAAGAAACGGGATGGGGGGTGAGGGGTGGGGGTTGCGGGGAAGGTAGACCCTGGTTCGATGATCGGGCCGCCACCCGGCCCACCACCCCTATCCCCCACCCCCTGTTCCCTGTTCCCGATTCCCTTGAGGAGACCCCATGTGCGGCATCGTCGGCTATATCGGGCTTCGGCCCGCCCTCCCCATCCTCTTGGAGGGGCTCTCCCGCCTCGAGTACCGGGGCTACGACTCGGCGGGGGTGGCGCTTTGGGAGGGGGGCAAGATCGAGATCCGGCGCGCCCAAGGGAAGCTCGCGGTCCTGGTCGAGCGGCTGGCGGAGGAGCGCTTCACCGCCACCCTCGGGATTGGCCACACCCGCTGGGCGACCCACGGGCGACCGTCGGAGCAAAACGCCCACCCGCACGCCTCCGACGGCCTCGCCCTGGTCCACAACGGGATCATCGAGAACTTTGTCGAGCTCCGGGAGCGGCTGGAGGGCGAGGGGTTCCACTTCGCCTCGGAGACCGACACGGAGGTGATCGCCCACCTCATCGCCCACCACCGCCGGCAGGGGTTGGCGGCGAGCGCGGCGATCCGCGCGGCGCTGGCGGAGGTGCGCGGCGCCTACGCGGTGGCGATCGTCTTTGAGGACGAGCCCGCCACCCTGTACGCCGCCCGCCACGGCTCGCCTCTGGTGCTCGCCAAGGGGGAGGGAGAGTCGTTTCTCGCCTCCGACGTCCCCGCCATCCTCGCCCACACTCGGCAGATGGTCTTCATGGAAGACGGCGACGTGGCGGCCTTGACCGCCGATGCGATCACCCTCACCGACCTTGCCGGAAGGGGGGTGACGCGGGCCACCACGACCATCGACTGGAATCCGGTGATGGCGGAGAAGGCCGGTTTCAAGCACTTCATGCTCAAGGAGATCTACGAGCAGCCGCGCGCCATCAACGACACCCTCGCCGGCCGCATCCACCAAGGCGAGCAGCGGGTGGCGCTCGCCGACCTGGGGCTTGATCCGGAGTTTCTCCGCGCCATGCGGCGGGTAGTGATGGTCGCCTGCGGCACCTCGTGGCACGCCGCGTTGGTGGGCAAGTACATGGTGGAGCAGCTCGCCGGGGTGAGCGTGGAGGTGGATATCGCCTCCGAGTTCCGCTACCGCCGGCCGATCATCGGCGAGCGCACCCTGCTGGTGGCGATCTCCCAGTCGGGGGAGACCGCCGACACCCTTGCCGCCTTGCGCCAGGCGAAGCAGCAGGGGGCGAAGACCCTGGCGATCTGCAACGTGGTGGGCTCGACCATGACCCGCGAGGCAGATGCCACCTTCTACACCCACGCCGGGCCGGAGATCGGCGTCGCCTCCACCAAGGCGTTCACCACCCAGCTCACCGTCCTTTACCTCCTGGCCCTGCACCTCGGGCGCGCCAATGGCCGCCTCAACCCCACCGACGAGGCGATCCACCTGCGCGACCTGATCACCCTGCCGACGGTGGTGGAGGAGGCCCTCGCCTGCGCCCCGGCGTGCGAGGCCCTTGCCAAGCAGCTCGCCGAGCGGCGCGACTTCCTCTACCTCGGCCGCGGCATCCACTACCCCCTCGCCCTGGAGGGCGCCCTGAAGCTGAAGGAGATCTCCTACATCCACGCCGAGGGGTACCCGGCAGGCGAGATGAAGCACGGCCCGATCGCCTTGATCGACGAGGTGATGCCGGTGGTCTGCCTCCTGCCCGACGATGAGCTGAAGGAGAAGATGCTCTCCAACATCGCGGAGGTGCGGGCGCGCGACGGCCTGCCGATCGCGATCACCCAGCCGGCGGTGGTCGAGGCCCTGCCCGCGGGGACGCTGGTGATCACCGTGCCCGCGTGTGGTCCCTACGTCTGTCCGGTGGTGATGGCGATACCGCTGCAGCTCCTCGCCTACTATATTGCCGTGCGCCGGGGCAGCGACGTGGATCAGCCGCGCAACCTGGCGAAGTCAGTCACCGTCGAATAGCCCCCCTGCCGAGATGGACACCCCGGACGCCGCGCGCAGCAGACGCCTCCGGGGCGGCAGCCAAGGCGGTGACCCGCGGGAGGTCCGGTGAGGTGGCCGCATGGCCTGGGGCGGGCGTGGCACCACCGGCGCGTGCTCCTCGCCCGGCTGCTTGCCATCCGCCCCTCGGACGAGACCCAACTCATCCTCATCGCGGTGGTGGTGGGGGTCCTTGCGGCCCTCGGCTACGCGCTCCTCAGGACCAGCCTGGAGCAGGTGGAGGCGTACTTCTTCGGGCCGCTCCACTCCCTGCTCTCCATTGACCTCGGGGGGTGGCGGCGGGTCGGGATCGTCCTGTTGCCGGTCCTTGGGATCGTCTGCCTCATCCCCCTCATGCTCCTCTTCCCGGGCGATGTGGGTGGCTATGGCCTGCCGCGCTTTCTGGAGATCGTCAACCTGCGCGGCGGGGTGATCCGGGCGCGCAGCATTTTCATCACCATCGTCGCCCCGGCGCTCACCATCGGCTCGGGCGGCTCGGCGGGGCTGGAGGGGCCGATCGCCCAACTCGGTGGCGCCATCGGCTCGAACGTCGGTCAGACCTTCGGGGTGACCGGCACGAAGATGCGGGTGATGGTGGCAAGCGGGGTGGCGGCGGGGATCGCCGCGGTCTTCAACGCCCCCATGGCCGGGGTGATGTTCGCGATCGAGATCGTCTTGCTCGGCGATTTCGAGATCCACCACTTCACCCCCCTGGTGATCGCCGCCGGGGTCGCCACCGCCAGCGCCCGCATGGTCTTTGGCAACGCCCTGATGTTCGACGTGCCGGCCTACACCCTGGTGAGCTACTGGGAGCTGCTGCTGTATGCCGGCCTCGGGGTGGTGGTGGGGGGGCTGGCGGTCCTCAACATCAAGATCTTTTACGGGGTCTGGGACCTCTTCGAGTCGAGCCGCCTGCCCAGGCTTGTCCGGCCGGTGGTCGGCGCCGCCCTGGTGGGGACGGTGGGCATCGGCCTGCCGCAGGTGATGGGCGGTGGCTACCACACCATCTCCGAGGCGATGCACGGCGACCTGCCATGGCTGCTGATGGCGGCCCTCCCCCTGTTCAAGATGGTCACCACCGCCATCACCCTCGGGTCGGGGGGGGCGGGAGGCATCTTCGCCCCGGCGATGTTCATGGGGACGATGGTGGGCGGCGCCTACGGCGCCATGGTCCACGCCATCTGGCCGAGCGCCACGGCGCCGGTGGGGACCTACGCCCTGGTGGGGCTGGGCGCCTTCCTCGCGGCCGCCGCCCACGCGCCGCTCACCGCCATGTTCCTGCTGTTTGAGATCACCAACTCCCACGAGATCGTCCTGCCGGTCCTCTTTGCCAGCGCCATCGGTACGATCATCGCGCGCCTCTTCTACGCCGAGTCGATCGATACCGAGGCCCTGTCGCGCAAGGGGGTGGAGCTGAAGGTGGGGCGCGAGCTCACCGCCATGAATGCCCTCACCGTCGCCGAGGTGATGCACAAAGATTTCGCCTCGGTCCCCGCATCCCTCGACCTCCACTCCCTGGCGCAGCGCTTCGCGACCAGCCCGTGGATCTACTTCCCGGTCCTCGACCACGGCGAGCGGATGGTGGGGATCATCTCCCTCAACGACATTCGCACCGTCCTCGTCGAGGAAGAGCTGGCGCACCTGGTGGTGGTCGCCGACATGATGACCCGCGAGGTGATCACCGTCTTTCCGGACGACACCCTCAACCGCGCCATGGAGGAGTTCGGCCGCAAGGACATCGAGCAGATGCCGGTGGTGGCGCGCCAGGACCCGGGCCGAGTGCTGGGGATGCTCAAGCGCCAGGACGTGATCCGCGCCTACAACGAGCAGATCCTCGGCCGCGCCCACGGCGCCTACGGGGCGCCGATGCACTAAGCGGGCTGGTTGGACTTTGTCCCGATCGACTGCAGCGAGCGGCTCCATGCCCGGATCGTGGGCTCGGATCGCCCCGTTCTTCGTGACCTAGCCCCGCGTAGCTCTACGCCCGGGTCCCGATCCGGACTCGACCCCGCTTCTTCTTCTCGCCACGATCGCGGAAGTTCGCCAGGTAGCTAACGGCAGGCCCGCCGGCGGATCGGGGGGGGTGGTGGCGGGTCGTGCGCCCGTGGCAGGCGGCGGGGCGCGGGCGG
>MNYW01000154.1 GCA_001873295.1 Nitrospirae bacterium CG2_30_70_394
CGAAGGCGGTACGCTGAACGCGCAACGCCGCTCACCCCCCGCACCGGTGCACCGATCTGACCTCTCTCAAAGAGAAGGAGCTGCCCATGTCCCCCGATCGTCTCGACGCCCGTTACCGCCGCTTCGCCGCGGAGTACAACCGCGGCGTCGACGCCACCCTCCTCGCCGCCACCTACGACGTGCCGGAGGTGCAGCTCGACACCTTCGTGGAGTTTCTGAGCCGCAAGGGGTACGACCTGCACCGGCCCCCAGAGGCGCCGGCGGGGCGGTCCGCAGACGCGGTCGACTACCAGATCCTCGGAACCGAGATGCAGTTCGTGGAGGTGGAGCTCGACCCGGGGGAGAGCACGATCGCCGAGGCGGGGGCGATGATGGTCATGGACGCGGGAATCTCCATGGAGACGATCCTCGGCGACGGCTCCCAGCAGTCCGCCGGGGTGATGGACAAGCTCTTCGGCGCCGGCAAGCGGATCCTCACCGGCGAGTCGCTGTTCATGACCGCGTTCACCAACTCGGGCGCGACGAAGGCGAGGGTCGCCTTCGCCGCCCCCTTTCCCGGCCGGATCCTGGCGCTCGATCTTGCCGCCCTCGGCGGCGCGATCCTCTGCCAGAAGCAGGCCTTTCTGGCCGCCGCGCGTGGCGTGACGGTGGGCATCGCCTTCCAGCGCCGCCTCGGGGTCGGCTTCTTTGGCGGCGAGGGGTTCATCCTCGAACGGCTCGCCGGTGACGGCCTCTGCTTCGTCCACGCCGGCGGCACCCTGATGGAGCGCGACCTTGCCGCCGGCGAGCGGCTGCGCGCCGACACCGGCTGCCTGGTGGCGATGCAGCCGTCGGTGGACTACGACATCCAGCTTGCCGGGGGGATCAAGACCGCCCTGTTCGGCGGCGAGGGGCTCTTCCTCGCCACCCTCACCGGCCCCGGCCGCGTCTGGCTCCAGTCGCTCCCCTTCAGCCGGTTGGCGGACCGGGTGCTCGCCGCGGCACCGCGCGCCCGTGGCAAGCGCACCGGCTAAGGGTCGGTCCTCGGCGTCCTTGGCGACATCGTCGGCGGGCGGTAGGCGCGGCGCGCGCTTGCCTGCCCGCCGCACCGTCTGGCGTGGGCTGCATCTGGAAGATGGACGCGAGCCCCTTGGCGCCTTTGCGCCCTGCGCCTTCGCGTTCGGCCGGACGAAGCCAGACCGGTGCACACGGTGCAGGAGCGAATCCAGCGAGTCGTCCCGCCCTCGGCCCACCGCGCAACGCCAAGTCGCAAAGAGGTGGGGACGCCAAGGACGAGGCTCGGTTGGCGTTGACCACGGGGCGCATCGCGCGGGAGGGGCGAGACATGAGGCGGGCAGTGCCGCATCCGTCGGTGTGGCGGGCGCATCGCGCGGGAGGGGCGAGACAACGCCGGGAGTGAGCCCGTGGAACGACCGCGGCCGTATAGATCGACCCCCCCGGACCGCCCCCCGAGTCGACGGCCGCGGAGGGGCGCGGTATAACCCAGCCAAGGGTTCCCCATGCTCAGTCACGGTCCGGCCAAAAAGCTCACCATCTACGTGGACGAGGGGCAGAAGCACGGCCACCTCCCCGCCTACGAGGCGCTGGTGGATCTTCTCCACCGCAAGGGGATCGCCGGGGTCACCGTCTTCCGCGGGGTCGGCGGCTACGGCGCCGACGGCCAGATCCACTCGACGAAGAGCCTGGTCCTCTCCCTCCACCTGCCGGTGAAGATCGAGGCAATCGACCGCGCTTCGGCGATCGACCGGGTCCTCGCCGACGTGATCCAAATCGCCGGCGATGGCCTGGTGGAGGTGAACGAGACGAACGTGGTCCACTGCTGCGCCGCGGCCAAGCAGGCGGCCCCAGGCGCCACCCACCTGGGAGGAGGGCACTCCATGAAGCTCACCGGCAAGGCGAAGGTCCTCCGAGTGATCGTCAGCGCGGAGGACGAGTGGGAGGGAGAACCGCTCTACGAGGCGCTGTGCAAGCGGTTCTTCGCCCTCGATCTCGCCGGCGCCACGGTCTACAAGACGATCGCCGGCTACGGCCCCCACCGCCGCTTCCACAAGGTGGGGCTTTTGGCGCGCGGTAAGGACCTGCCGGTGCAGGTGACCGTGGTGGACACGGAGGAAAAGATCCGCGCCGCCCTGCCGATCCTCGACGAGATGGTCACCGAGGGGCTGGTCCTCCTCGCCGACGCCGAGGTGATCAAGTACACCCACCGCGACGCCGGCTGAGGCCCGCATCAAACGAGGGGATCGAGGCCGGGGTCGAGCTGCCAGCGGCCCGGGTGGCCCGGGGCGGCGACTGCCGCGGCGAGCCGTTTGAGGAAATCACAGCGGGGGACCGCCTGCACGCCCAGCGAGGCGAGGTGGGGGGTGGGAAGCTGGCAGTCGATGAAGTGGAACGACCAGCAGCGGAGCTGGGCGGCGAGGGTGGCGAGGGCCACCTTGGAGGCGTCGCGCTCGACGGAGAACATCGACTCGCCGCAGAAGGCCGCCCCCACCGCGACACCGTAAAGGCCGCCGGCGAGGCAGCCGTCGCGCCACACCTCCAGGGAGTGGGCGTCGCCCGCATCAAACAGGGCGCCGTACGCCTCCACCATCGCGGCGGTGATCCACGTCCCCCCCTCGGGATCGTCCAGGCGCGGCGCCGCGCACCCCGCCATCACCGCGCGAAAGCAGGTGTCCGCGGTGACCGTGAAGCCGCCGTTCCGGATCCGCTTGGCCAGGCTACGGCAAAGGCGCATCTCCCCCGGAACGAGCAGGGCACGCGGGTCCGGCGACCACCACAAGAGCGGCTGGTCGCCGGAGTACCAGGGAAAGATCCCGTGGCGATACGCCTCCAACAGGCGCGGCCGGGAGAGGTCGCCGCCGATCGCCAGCAGCCCCTCGGCGGTCGCACCACCCGCCGGTGGGAAGGTGGGGTCATCGGGGTCGAGGAGAAACACCCCCACCTATAGCCCATCCGCGGGGGGGAGGGCGACGGCGGAGGTGCGCGCAAAGTGGCGGCGAGGGTGCGGGGGGTGGCAACTTGGCTGATCGCGACCAGGCGCGGCGTGGACCGCCTCAAGCCGACCTCTGCCCCCCCGGTCCTTCGCTCCACCCACTCCCGCCGCGCCCGCCGGCCGCGATCTCGGGCAAGGTGTGGCTCCTGGCCACCGCGCGGTCGATCGTGGTTTCCTATCCGTCCCCGCGTACCCCTTCCCCGGTCTGCCATGCGCTTCTCCCACGCCCTGATCCACACCGTCCGTGAGACCCCATCGGAGGCGGAGGTGGTCAGCCACCGGCTGATGCTGCGCGCCGGGATGATCCACAAGGTGGCGGCGGGGATCTACGCCTACCTGCCGCTGGCCCTGCGCTCGCTCACCAAGATCATGGCGATCGTCCGGGAGGAGATGGTCGCCGCCGGCGCCCAGGAGCTCCTCATGCCGGCGGTGCAGCCAGCGGAGCTGTGGCAGCAGTCGGGACGCTGGGAGCAGTACGGCCGCGAGCTCCTGCGCCTGCACGACCGCCACGACCGTGAGTTCTGCCTCGGCCCAACCCACGAGGAGGTGATCACCGACATCGTCCGCGCGCAGATCCGCTCGTGGCGCCAGTTGCCGGTGAACCTGTTCCAGATCCAGGCGAAGTTTCGCGACGAGATCCGGCCGCGCTTCGGCCTCATGCGCGGCCGCGAGTTCATCATGAAGGACGGCTACTCTTTCGACCGCGACGACGCCGGCGCGTCGGCCACCTACGAGCGGATGCACGCCGCCTACCGCCGCATCTTCGCCCGCTGCGGCCTGCGCTGCCGGCCGGTGGAGGCGGACTCCGGCGCCATCGGCGGCTCCTTCTCCCACGAATTTATGGTCCTCGCCGACTCGGGAGAGGACGCGATCCTCGCCTGCGACACCTGCGCCTACGCGGCCAACCAGGAGAAGGCGACGTGCCGGCCGCCGGCCCCTCCCCCACCCATCGACGGTCCGCCCCCGGCGCCAGTGGCGACGCCGGGGAAGAAGGCGGTAGAGGAGGTCGCCGCCTTTCTCCACGCCGAGCCCAGCCGCTTCATCAAGACGCTCGTCTACCGCGCCGGGGAGCGGACCGTGGCGGCGCTGGTGCGCGGCGATCGGGCGGTGAATGAGATCAAGCTCACCCACGCCCTGGGCGCCAGTGGCGTGGTCCTCGCCAGCGACGCGGAGGTGGAGGGGGCCACCGGCGCGCCATGCGGCTTTGTGGGGCCGGTGGGGCTCCCCGCCGGGGTGGAGGTGTGGGTCGATCGAGAGGTGGCGGCGATGGCCAGCGCGATCAGCGGTGCGAACCGCGCCGACACCCACGTCACCGGCGTCCAGCCCGGGCGCGACTTCCCCCTGGCGCGGGTGGCCGACCTCATCAATGCCGAGGCGGGCGACGGCTGCCCGCGCTGCGCCGGGACCCTGCAACTCTTCCGCGGCATCGAGGTGGGCCACGTCTTCAAGCTCGGCACCAAGTATTCGGCCGCGATGGGGGCCACCTTCCTCGACGAGCAGGGTGAGAAGATCCCGGCGGTGATGGGGTGCTACGGCATCGGCATCGGCCGCACCATGGCCGCGGCGATCGAGCAGAACCACGACGACGACGGGATCCTCTGGCCCACCCCGATCGCGCCGTTCGCGGTGGAGATCGTGCTCGTTCGGGAGGACGACGCGGCGAGCCTGGAGGTGGCGGCGCGCTTGGAAGAGGCGCTCACCAGAGCCGGCCACGAGCCGCTGGTGGACGACCGGGCCGAGCGGCCGGGGGTGAAGTTCAAGGACGCCGACCTCCTCGGCCTGCCGTACTGCGTGATCCTCGGGCCGCGCGGCCTGAAGGAGGGCAAGGTGGAAATCAAAACGCGCGCCACCGGCGAACGGCTGGAGGTCGCGGTCGACGAGGCGGTCGCCTGGCTGACCACCCACCTCGCCGCCACCTGACCCCTTCTATCCCCTATCCTCTATTCCCTACCCCCCATGCCCCCCTACCAACTCCGCCTCTTCACCACCACCGACGACCTCATGCCGAAGGCCGCGGGCGAGTGCCTCGCCCGCCACACCGGGATCGACCCCGAGGAGGCGCACCAGGTGATCCTCGACGTCCTCGACGCCCAGCTCCGCCTCTTCGAGTTCCCAGACGAGGCAGCGGCACGGGCGTGCGCCGAGGAGATCGGCCGCCACGGCGTGGTGACCAAGGTGACCCCGAAGCGCTAGGCGCCACCCCGCGCGGGCGCACCCCCCGCGCGGGGGCGAGGCGGTGCGCCGCCCTCGCCTGCCCGTGCCTTGCCGGCGCGACTGCGCCGCGGTGGGCGCACCCAGCGCCGCGTCGTGCCACCCGCGCCACCGTCGCCGCACCGCTGGCCGAGGGCGGCGCCATTTTTTTCCATATCGACGGTTTCTTGCTCATGGGTGGCCTTTTTTCACCGACGAGGGGCCCATGGAGCAGGACGCCCTCACCCTCTTGCTGGTGGAGGATGATCCCGGCGATGTCCGGGTGATCCAGGAGCTGTTGGCGGAAAGCGGCGACCACGCCTTTTGCCTCCGCCATGCGGAGAGCCTCGCCGAAGGGTTGCGCCTTCTCGACGCGGGTGGGGTCGATCTCGTCCTCCAAGACCTCACCCTCCCCGATGGCCACGGCCTCACCTGCGTGCGCCGCATCCGCCGCCACGCCGGGAGGGTGCCGCTGGTGGTCCTCACCGGCTTGAACGACGAGGCGCTCGCCCTGCAGGCGGTACAGGAGGGGGCGCAGGACTACCTGGTGAAGGGGACGATCAACGGCCACGCCCTCAACCGCTGCATCCGCTACGCGATCGAGCGCGAGCGGCTGAAGAGCGAGCTGGAGGCGGCACGCGACCAGGCGGTGGCGGCGACACGCTCGAAGTCGGAGTTCCTCGCCAACATCTCCCATGAGCTGCGCACCCCGCTTACCGCGATCCTCGGCTTCTCGGCGCTCCTCCGGCGCAACCCGCACGGGAGGTGCGACCCGCGCCAACTGCACTATCTGGAACGGATCCACGAGAACGGCACCCACCTCTTGGCGATCATCAACGACCTCCTCGACCTGTCGAAGATCGAGGCGGGAAAGCTCTCCGTCACGGTGGCGGAGATCGACCCGGCCGCCGCCGTCACCCATGTGGTCGACACCCTCCTGCCGCTTGCCGAGGAGCACGACATCGACCTGGAGGTGGTGGTGCGCAAGGCCCTCCCCAGCCTCCACACCGACCCTTTGCGGTTGCAGCAGATCCTGCTGAATCTTGGAGGCAACGCGATCAAGTTCACCCGTCAGGGGCGGGTCACCTTCACGGTCAGCGAGTCCGACGCGGGGATCGACTTCGCGGTCCGCGACACCGGAATCGGAATCCCGGCCGCCGCCCTGCCGACCCTCTTCGATAAGTTCCGCCAGGTGGATGGCTCCACCACCCGCGAGCACGAGGGGAGCGGGCTGGGGCTGTCCGTGTCGCGCTCTCTCGCCCACCTCCTCGGCGGGGAGATCGAGGTGGCGAGCCAGCCCGGCACGGGGTCGACCTTCACCGTCCACCTGCCCCTGGCGGTGACCCACGCCCCCGCCGAGGCGTACGCCCCGGCGCTCCACGGGAGCGCGCCGTGAAGGATCCGCCGCACATCCTGGTGGCCGACGACCGGGCCGCCAACCGAGAGCTGTTGGAGGCGATCCTGGAGGAGGAGGGGTTCCGCCTCAGCCTTGCCCGCGACGGCCGCGAGACCCTGCGCATCGCCGCCAGCGACCCGCCCGATGCGATCCTCCTCGACGTGGCCATGCCGGGGATGGACGGCTTCGACGTCTGCCGTCGCCTCCAGCAAAACCTCGAGACCGCCCTCACCCCGGTGATCTTCGTCACCGCCCAAGCGGACGACAAAGAGAGCGTCTGCCACGGTCTCGCCCTCGGCGCCAGCGACTACATCACCAAGCCCTTCGACCCCGACGAGCTGGTGGCGCGGCTGCGCGCCAGCCTCCGCCAGAAGGCGCAGAACGACCGGCTCCGTCACCTCGCCCTCACCGACCCCCTCACCTCCCTGGGCAACCGGCGGGCAATCAGCGGCCAGATCAAGGGACGCCTGTCGCGCTGGCGGCGCCGCCAAGAGCCCTTCGCTTTGCTGATGGTGGACATCGATCGCTTCAAGCGGATCAACGACACCCACGGCCACGCGGCGGGCGATCGCGTCCTCCAAGCACTCTCCCGCCACCTCCTCGACCTGGCGCGCACCGAGGACTCGGTGGGCCGCATCGGCGGCGAGGAGTTCGTCGTCTTGCTCGACCACGCCCACCGCGCCACCGCGGTGCAAGCGGCAGAACGGCTGCGCCACCGGGTGGCGCGCCTAGCGATCGCTTTGACCCCCACGACCCCGATCCACCTCACCGTCTCCATTGGGGTGGTGAGCAGCGACGACCTAGCGCCGGCGATCCGCGAGAAGGGGGTGCTGCGCTGCGCCGACACGGCCCTCTACCAGGCAAAGGAGGCGGGCCGGAACCGGGTCGTCTACTACACCCCCGACCCCGCCCCCCAACTCCTCGGCGACGCCGCCGCCTGCACCACCGTCCCGTAGGCGGCTATCCGACTGGGTCGATCCCCTCTCGAAAAGAGGCGGGCGCGACTCCGGATCGGGAGCCGTGCGTCGCGCGCCCTGGGGCGAGTCTCGAACCACGGGACCCGCTCCGTGTGCCCTCCCCTCCGCCCCCCTCCCCTGCGCCGCCGCCGCGCGCTGCAGGCGATCGACCCACAGTCCGGCTGGCGGACCGCACCGGCTCCGCTTACACCGCCTCCAACCGGCCACCATGGAGGCGGAGCTGGCGCTCGGCGGTGGCGGCGAAGGTGGGGTTGTGGGTGACGTAGACCAAGGTGGTGTGGAGCTCGCGGTTGAGGGAGAGGAGAAGCTGGTGAACCGTGGCGGCGGTCTCCTCGTCGAGGTTGCCGGTGGGCTCGTCGGTGAGGAGGATCGACGGCTCGCAGGCAAGCGCCCGGGCGATCGCCACCCGCTGCTGCTCGCCGCCGGAGAGCTCGCCCGGGCGGTGGTCGACCCGTGCGCCAAGTCCGACGCGATCGAGCAGCTCCCGCGCCCGCCCCAGCGCCGCCGCCACCCCGCGGCCGGCGAGGCGTAGGGGCATGGCGACGTTCTCCAGGGCGGTGAAGTCGGCGAGCAGGTGGTGGAACTGGAAGACGAACCCCACCTCACGGTTGCGCAGGCGCGCCCGGCGCCGGTCACCGAGACCGTAGAGCTCGTCGTCGCCGAGCCACACCTGCCCCGCGGTGGGCCGCTCCAGGCCGCCCAGGCAGTGCAGGAGGGTCGACTTGCCGGCGCCGGAGACGCCGACGATGGAGACACACTCGCCCGCCTCCAGGGTCACCTCGACGCCGCGCAGCACCTCCAAAATGGCACCGTCGCGCGCGTAGCGCATGCACAGGTTCTCGGCACGGAGGGTCGCCACGGGGCGCTGCTTGTACGCCGGCGGACGGCGGGGTGTCAAAATGCCCAGATCGCACGCGGCTTGACGAAAGGCGGTCTCGACAGGGATGATCCCCTTCCACGATGCGCCGCAACCTATTGAAAACTATGCAGACTCCTGAGATCGAGCCGCGCGATCACGCAATCTTGCGGGCGATCATTCAGGACTACATCGCAACCGCCGCGCCGGTCAGCTCGCGGGCGATCGTGCGCCGTCACGGCCTGCGGATGAGCGCCGCCACGGTGCGCAATGTGATGGCCGACCTCGCCGACCTCGGTCTGATCACCCAGCCCCACGCCTCCGCCGGCCGGGTCCCCACCGACCTCGGCTACCGCCTCTACGTCGATACCCTCCTCACCACCCAAGGGCCGTCGGCCCAGGAGCGGCAGCTCCTCGCCGGACCGCCTGGCGACCACGGCCTGGCCGGCCTCCTCGCCTCCTCCTCGCGCCTGCTCTCCGGCCTCACCCACCACGTGGGGGTGGTCTCGGCGCCGTGTCTCGGCGACACCACCCTCGAACACATCGAGTTCGTCCGCCTCGACCGCCACCGCATCCTGGCGATCTTGGTGAGCGGTTCCAACTACGTCCAAAATCGCATCTTCCACACCGACCGTGACGTGGCCGAAGCCGAGCTGGCGCGCATCTCCCGCCACCTCAACGAGCGGTTCCATGGCCTCACCCTGGAGGAGGTCCGCAAGCGGTCGGCCACCGAGCTGCGGCAGACGCGCGAGGTCTACTACCAGCTCATCATGGAGGCGGTACGCGAGGAGCAGTTGGCCCCCGATTCCGCCACCCACCTCCTCTTTCTCGATGGCGCGAGCACCCTCCTCGATGAGCCGGAGTTCGACGATATCGACCGGGCCCGCGAGCTCCTCGCCGCCCTGGAGGAGCGCCACAACCTCCTCACCCTCCTCGACCGGGTGGTGGAGGCGGAGGGGGTGCAGGTCTTCATCGGGGCGGAGAGCCGGCTGGGGAAGAGTGTCGAGTGCAGCGTGGTCGCCGCGAAGTACGGCATCGAGGGGCGGGTCCTGGGCGCAGTCGGCGTGATCGGCCCGCGGCGCATGGATTACGCGCGCATCATTCCCCTGGTCGAGCTCACCTCGCAGGTGGTCGAAAGGAAGCTGCAAGGCGTATGAGTACCCAACCGCAACCAAGCGACGCGACGCCGGACCTCACCCCCGAAACCCTCGAAGTCGCCGCCGCGGGCCAACCCGAGGAGCAGACCAAGGGCCAGACCGACGGCGGGACCGCCCCGGCCGCAGGCGCGCCCGCCAGCCGCGAAGAGGAGATCGAGCGCCAGGCGCGGGAGACCTACGAGCGCCTCCTGCGGGTGAGCGCCGAGTTGGACAACTACAAGAAGCGCGCCGCCCGCGAGAAGCAGGAGTTCATGCGCTACGCCAACGAGAAGCTGGCGCGCGACCTCTTGGAGTCGGTGGACAACCTGGAGCGCGCCCTGGCACACCACCGCGACAGCGACGCGGCGGAGGGTGATGCCGCCCTGGCGACCGGGGTGGAGATGACCCTCAAGCTCCTCCTCGACACCCTCAAGCGCCACGGCGTCACCCCGATTGCAGCGGTGGGCACCGCCTTCGACCCGAACCTCCACGAGGCGGTGGGGGAGACCACCTCCGACACGGTGGCGCCGGGCCAGGTGGCCGAGGAGTTCCAACGCGGCTACCGCCTCCACGACCGCTTGCTCCGCCCCTCCATGGTGCTGGTTTGCCGCAAGTGAACGCCCTGCTGGAGGGTCCCACAACAAGGTGCGCCGCCCCCCTGATAAGGCCGGCGAATAGTGTGCCCCCGCCCCACGCGCCCGGGGTGGCGCCGCCGCGGGCGGGGCGGCGAGCGGCACCGGCAACCCCCGCCCCACGCGCCCGGGGTGGCGCCCCCCCACCACCGTTCCCATATTCCCCTGCGGGAGCAACACGCCCCCGTCATGGAGCTGTGAATCCCTGAACCCGTAGCCGCGACCGGCGGACATCGAAGGAGAGAGCATGGGCAAGATCATTGGCATCGACCTCGGGACCACCAACTCGTGTGTGGCGGTCATGGAAGGCGGCGATCCCACCGTCATCGCCAACCAGGAGGGCAACCGCACCACTCCGTCGATCGTCGCCTTCACCACCACCGGCGAGCGGCTGGTGGGGCAGGTGGCAAAGCGCCAGGCGGTCACCAACCCGGAGCACACGATCTTCTCGGTGAAGCGGCTGATTGGCCGCAAGTTCGATGCCCCGGAGACCAAACGCGCCAGCAAGACCCTCCCCTACCACCTGGAGAAGGCCCCCAACGGCGACGCGCGGATCAAAGTGGGAGACAAGAGCTACAGCCCGCAGGAGATCTCCGCGATCATCCTGCAAAAGATGAAGCAGACCGCGGAGGACTACCTCGGGGAGCCGGTCACCGAGGCGGTCATCACCGTGCCGGCCTACTTCGACGACTCGGAGCGCCAGGCGACCAAGGACGCGGGCAAGATCGCCGGCCTCGACGTGAAGCGGATCATCAACGAGCCCACCGCCGCGGCCCTCGCCTACGGCCTGGAAAAGAGCGGCGAGCACCTGGTCGTGGTCTACGACCTCGGCGGCGGCACCTTCGATATCTCCGTCCTGGAGATGGCCGAGGGGGTCTTCGAGGTGAAGTCGACCAACGGCAACACCTACCTCGGTGGTGACGACTTCGATCAGCGGATCCTCGATTGGCTCATCAGCGAGTTCAAGAAGGACCAAGGGATCGACCTGCACGGCGACAAGATGGCCCTCCAGCGCCTCAAGGAGGCGGCGGAGAAGGCGAAGATCGAGCTCTCCACCACCCAGGAGACGGAGATCAACCTCCCCTTTATCACCGCTGATGCCTCCGGCCCGAAGCACCTCAACCTGAAGCTCACCCGCCCCCGCTACGAGCAGCTCGTCGGCGACCTGGTCACCTCCACCCTCGGCCCGTGCGAGCGGGCACTCGCCGACGCCGGCATCGCCAAGGGCCAGCTTGACGACGTCATCCTGGTCGGCGGCATGACCCGCATGCCGATGGTGCAGCAGGAGGTGGAAAAGTTCTTCGGCCGCAAGCCGCACAAGGGGGTGAACCCCGACGAGGTGGTGGCGATCGGCGCGGCGATCCAGGGCGGCGTGCTGAAGGGCGAGGTGAAGGACGTGGTGCTGCTCGACGTCACCCCCCTGTCGCTCGGCATCGAGACCCTCGGCGGGGTGATGACCAAGCTCATCGACCGCAACACCACCATCCCGACGAAGAAGAGCCAGGTCTTTTCCACCGCCGCCGACAACCAGCCGGCGGTCTCCGTCCACGTCCTCCAGGGCGAGCGCGAGATGGCCGCGGGCAACAAGACCCTCGCCACCTTTGACCTCACCGGCATCCCGCCGGCGCCGCGCGGCGTGCCGCAGATCGAGGTCACCTTCGACATCGACGCCAACGGCATCGTCCACGTCGGCGCCAAGGACCTCGGCACCGGCAAGGAGCAGTCGATCCAGATCACCGCCTCCTCCGGCCTCAGCGACAAGGACATCGAGCAGATGGTGAAGGAGGCGGAGGCGCACGCCAGCGAAGACCACGAGCGGCGCGAGGTGATCGAGGCGCACAACCACCTCGACAGCCTCGTCTACAACACCGAGAAAACCCTCAAGGAGAACCAGGAGAAGATCTCCGAGGCCACCCAGGCAAGCCTCAAGTCGGCGGTGGAGACGGCGCGCAAGGCGCTCGAGTCCAACGACAAGGCGACCCTCGAAAAGGCGATGGAGGAGCTCACCCACGCCTCGCACAAGCTCGCCGAGGAGCTCTACCAGAAGGGCGCCGCGGCCAGCGCGGGGAGCGACGGCGGCGGCGGGCCCACCGCGACCGAGTCCGCCCCCGGCGGTGGCGATGACGTGGTAGACGCCGATTTCGAAGAGGTGGACGGCGACAAGAAATAACCGGGGAGCTTGAGCGGGGGGAGGGAGACCGGTCGCGGCCACCCCCTCCCCCACCTCATCCCCCACCCCGGCACGCCGAGCACGCATGTCCTCCACCTCCGACTACTACGAGACCCTCGGCGTCGCCCGTGACGCCTCGGCGGCGGAGATCAAGCGCGCCTACCGCAAGGGGGCGATGCGCTACCACCCGGACAAGAACCCGGGCGACAGCGAGGCAGAGCACCGTTTCAAGGAGCTCACCGAGGCGTACGAGATCCTCTCCGACCCGGACAAGCGGGCGCGCTACGACCAGTTCGGCCACGCCGGCGTCGGTGCCAATGGCGGCGGCTTCTCCGGCGGCGGCTTCTCCGACATCTTCGAAGACATCTTCGGCGACTTCTTCGGCGGCGGCCGGCGGCGCGGGGCCGCGCCCAGGCGCGGTGCCGACTTGCGTCTCGACATCGAGATCTCCTTCGAGCAGGCCGCGTTCGGCGCGGAGATCCCGGTGGAGGTGGGGCGCATGGAGACGTGCGGCGAATGCTCCGGCCGGCGGAGCAAGAGCGGCGCCGGGGTGCGCCCCTGCCCCACCTGTGGCGGCAGCGGCCAGGTGCGCTACCAGCAGGGCTTCTTCTCCCTCGCCCGCCCCTGCTCGGCGTGCAACGGCGAGGGCCAGGTGGTCACCGACCCATGCCCCAAGTGCAAGGGGACGGGGCGGCTGCGCCAATCCCGCTCGATCACCGTCAAGGTGCCGCCCGGGGTGGAGACCGGCACCCGCCTGCGCCTCGGCGGCGAGGGCGAGGGCGGCATCCACGGCGGCAGCCGCGGCGACCTCTACGTCATCATCGTCGTGAAGGAGCACAGCCTCTTCTCGCGCTCCGGTGACGACCTTTTGTGTGAGCTCCCCATCTCCATCAGCCAGGCGGCGCTGGGCGCCACCGTGCGCGTCCCCACCCTGAAGGGCGAGGAGCCCCTCGCCATCCCCGCCGGCACCCAGACCGACGCGGTCTTTCGCCTGCGCGGCAAGGGCATCCCCAACGTCCACGGCCACGGCGTCGGCGACGAGCTGGTGCGGGTGGTGGTCGAGACCCCCACCAAGCTCAGCCCGCGCCAGCGCGAGCTCCTCGAAGAGCTCGCCCGGATCAGCGGCGAGGAGACCCACCCGCGCGGCCAAGGCTTCTTCCAAAAGGTGAAGGAGCTGTTCGAGGGGAAGGAATGACGACGGTAAGCGGCGACGTCGCCCACCCCTGGGCGCGACCGCCGCGGACTTGCCCCCTTTCCCGCCTCGTCTCGCGCTCCCCATGGCCGACCCCTGGACCCGGCGCGACCTTCTCCTCGGCGGCCTGACCCGCCTGCGGCGGCGGCTTGCGGAGAGGGTGGACGCGCCACCGCTACCGCTGCCGGTGCGCCCCCCGGGGTCGCTCCCCGAGACGGCCTTCCTCGCCACCTGCGAGCGGTGCCACGCCTGCATTTCGGCCTGCCCGAACCACTGCCTCGCGGAGATCACCGGCTGTGGCGAGCCCCTCGACCACACCCCGCGGATGGCCTTTGTCGACGGCTACTGCGAGCGCACCCGCGCCTGCGCCGAGGCCTGCCCGAGCGGCGCGCTCCAGCGCCAGGTCGAGGGGCGGGCGGCGGATCCGGGGGTCGCGGCGGTGATCGCCGAGTGGTGTCTCAACCAGGCGGGCTTCGCCATGTGTTTGTCGTGCCAGGAGCACTGCCCGGAGCACGCCATCGACCTCCGCCACCTCGGCCTGCCCACGGTACAAACCACGCGCTGCACCGGCTGCGGCGCCTGCTGCTTCGTCTGCCCCACCACCCCGCGGGCAATCGAGGTGATCGGAGGCGAGCGCCTGGCACCGCGCCCGCCGGCGTGAACGGCACCGCGGCGGCTACTCGCCGACGATCTGCTCGTACGCCTCGGAGTAGGCGGCGAGCAGGTCGCGGAGGGAGACGATCCCCACCAGGGCACCCTCCTCTACCACCGGCAGGTGGCGGTGGCGGTAGAACTTCATCCGCTCGGTCAGGGCCTTCACCGACTCCTCGGGCGAGACCGACTCCACCTTCGGGGTCATCACCTCGCCCACGTAGCACGAGTGGGCGGAGATATCGCGGTAGACCACCCGCTTGAGGAGATCACGTTCGCTGAACATCCCCACCGGCACCCCCTGATCCACGACCACCACCGCGCCGATGTTGTGCGCCGCCATGCGCGACGCCACGTCGAAGAGGAGCTCGTCGCGCTCGGCGGTGTAGACCTGGGTGGACATGATCTCCCGCACCGTCTTGTCGAGCATGACGTGCCTCACGCAAGGTGTTTGACCCAGCAGCACAGGGTTGGCCGGCACGCTACCATCCACCCCAAACCGCCGCAACGACCGCCATGAACCCGACGACACCCGCCACCCACGCCCGCCTCATGGGCGAGGCCATCGCCATCGGCCGCACCGGCATCCAGGCCGGTCAGACCCCCTTCGGCTGCGCCATCGCCCGCGCCGGCGAGCTGGTCGCGACCGCCCACAACACCGTCTGGCTAGACACCGACATCACCGCCCACGCGGAGATCAACGCGATCCGCGCCGCCTGCCGGGCGCTTTCTACCGTCGATCTCACCGGCTGCGACCTCTACACCACCTGCGAGCCGTGTCCCATGTGCCTCGCCGCCAGCCACTGGGCGCGGATCCGCACCGTCTACTTCGGCGCCACCATCGCCGACGCCGCGCACGCCGGCTTCCACGAGCTCCACCTCGCCGCCGCGGAGCTTGCCCGCCTCGGCCACAGCCCCCTGATCGTGGTCGGCGGAATCGACCGCACCGCCTGTAGCGCCCTGTTCAGCGAGTGGCAACACGGCCCGCGGGCGCGCAGCTACTGACCAGGGCAGGCCCGCCGCGCCGAAACGGGCGTGGACGCAACCGCGACAGGCGGCTGACCGCGCGCCAAGAACGGCTCCGCCGCCACCCCCAATCCCTTGTGCCGGGTTGGAGGCCGACCACACGCAAAGAGGCGAGGAGGCGGCGCGAAGAGGACGGAGGGTGCGGCGATGCGACGCGCGGCGACCCTCCAACGCCGCGCTGCTCTCGACCCACCAAGCCACGCGCCGCTCGCACGCGTACGCTGGTTTCACCCCGCGAGGGTCCCCCCCGGAGCCACCGCCGCAGCGGGCTCACCCCCGGCCAGGGCGCGCTCTGGCAGCCAGCGGCGAAGGGCGTCGGCCACCGCCTCCTTGTCCACCGGTTTCGTGAGGTAGTCGTCCATGCCGGCGGCGAGACAGCGCGCCCGGTCACCCTCCATGGCGTTGGCGGTCATGGCGAGGATCGGGATGGCGGGACGGTCCCCCTCTCCCTGGCGTATCCGGCGGGTCACCTCGTACCCGTCCATCTCCGGCATCTGGCAATCCATGAAGACGATCTCGAACGGCTGGAGCCCGAGCAGGGTGAGCGCCTCCGCACCGCCGCTCGCCACCCGCACGCCACAGCCGAGCCGTTCCAGCAACCGCTGCGCCACCCGCTGGTTGATCCGGTTGTCTTCCACCACCAGCACCTGCCGGCCGGCAAACCAGCCATCCCGGGCAGGTCGCTCGGCCGCGCCCCCAGCGACCGGGCGGTCTGCGGCCGCAGGCAAATGGAGGGGGAGGGTTATCCAGAAGGTGGAGCCGCGGCCCACCTCGCTGGTCACCCCGATCTGTCCCCCCATGAGCTCGGCGAGCAGGCGGCAGATCGCCAGCCCGAGGCCGGTGGGGCCGTAGCACCGGGTGGTAGAGGTGTCGGCCTGGGTGAACGGGTCGAACAGGGTCGCGATCGCCGCCGCGGGAATGCCGATGCCGGTGTCCTCCACCCACAGACGCAGCAGCCCCCCGCCCGCGCCGGTGGCTGAACACGCCGCGCCGATCAGCACGTGGCCCTCGGCGGTGAACTTGATCGCGTTGCCGGCGAGGTTGAGGAGGATCTGGCGCAGGCGGGCGGGGTCGCCCACCACGCGGGGTGGCACCTCCTCGCCCAGGTGGAGGCTAAGATCGATTCCCTTGGACGTGGCGGACGGGAGCAGCATCCGGTGGACGTGGTAGAGCACGTCGCGGAGGTCGATCGGGATCGCCTCCACGGTCATCCTCCGGGCCTCGATCTTGGAGAAGTCGAGGATGTCATTGATGACCGCCAGGAGGTGCTGGCCACTCTGCTCGACGGAGGCGGCGTATTCGCGCTGCTCCGGGTCGAGGTCGGTGCCGAGCAGCAAGTCGGTCATCCCGATGACCCCGTTCATCGGGGTGCGGATCTCATGGCTCATGTTGGCCAAAAACTCGCTCTTCGCGCGGTTCGCCGCCTCCGCCTTCTCCTTGAGCTGGCGCAGCAACCGCTCGTCCTCCACCCGCCGGGTTACGTCCTGGACCAAGACCACGAAGTGGGTTGCCGCCCCGGCGCCGTCCACCACCGGGGTCAGCACGGTCTCCTGGTGGATCGGGTGGTTGTCCGGGCCACGACTGACCACCTGCCCGCGCCACCCGGTGGCGGTGGCGATGGCATCGGCCATCTCCGCACGGAGGCGTGGCTCCTCCGGCGCCAGGAGGAGGGGAAGTTTCCGCGCATCGCTCCCGTCGAGGCGATAGCCCAAGAGCGCGGTGAAGGCGGGGTTCACCCACACCGGGGTGCCGGTCGCGTCGGTGATCCCGATCGCATTGGCCGCAGCGCACAGGGCCACCGCGTGGAGGCGAAGCTGTTCGCCCACCTCTTGCCGGGCGACCTCCGCTTGCACCCGGCGGCCGGAGAGGATCCGGCCATACGCGCCGTAGAGGAGGAGGATGGTGAACACCGACAGGCGCATCCAGAACTCCACCGGCGTTGGGGTGAAGAGACTCTCGGAGAGGGTCTCATACCCATCGTTGTTGTACACGTAGGCGTCGACCACGGCGTCGAGGAGCCAGTAGACCGCGCCAAAGCCGAGGGCCGTGGCGACGACCGCGACGGCGGCGCGGAGGCCGCCCCGCCACCCGGTGGCAGTCGATGCGCCGCCGCCCTTGCCTCTCGTTGCCTGCACCGATCGACCTCCGGAGTCATGGTCCGGAGAAATCTATCGGTCCGCAGGGCGAAGCCACTGATCTCCCGGGCCGCCCGCTACGGCCCCACCTCCACCAGGTCCATGGCGCAGATGGGGCACTGGCCCGGCTGGTCGTAGCGCTGGTCGCCCTCGCACTCCATCGGACACTGGTAGGCGAGGTGGGGGGTACGGTCGCCGTGGCAGGCGGTGAGGGGGCTGGCCGCGGCGAGGGCGACCAGCAGGGCAACGCAAGCCAGCCGGCGACCGACCTCCGGGGTCAGGCCTGCAAACACGCAAACTTTGGGAGGGGGCGTCACTTGTCCTCGACGATCTCCCGGACGCTCGCGTCGAAGTCCGCCGGCAGGATGTAGTGGTCGAAGATCCGGTGGATCCGGCGGTCCCGGCCGATGAAGACGATGATCGGCACGTAGTTCACTTCGTAGTCCAGGAGGAGCTGGCGCTCCTTGCCGCGCAGCATGACAAACGGCAGGCCGAACTGCTCCCGGTAGCGGCGAATGTAGGTGGGGCTGTCGGCCCACACGTTGAGGGTGAGGATGGTGAGCCCCTGGCCCGCGTAGGCGGCGTGGGCCTGCTTCAAGAAGCCGATCACCTGGGTGCAGTAGTGGCACATGTTCTGGGTGAAGTAGAGGATGATCGGCGCCCCGAGAAGGTCCGCCAGGCGGTGCACCTGGCCCTCTTCGTCTTGCAGGGCGAAGAGGGGCGGCGGCTCGCCGACGGTGGCGACCCTCGCCCCGCTAGCCTCGGCCGCCGCAGCCACCCCCCCGGCGAAGAGGAAGGCGAGGAGGAGGGGGGCGAACCATCGCGTGCGGGCGGCGCTCATGCCGTCTCCATGCCCACGACGCGGAACTGGACGAAGTTCTCGTAGTTCGCCGGGTAGATCAGCGGGATGGAGTCGGCCTCCACGTAGGCGAAGGCCAGCTCCGGCAGGGGCTCACCGCCCTGCGCCGGGCTGAGGGTGATCGACCGCCCCTCGGAGATCTGGAAGCGGTTCGCGGTGAGCTGGCCGAAGAAGAAGTCGCGCAGCTCCGGGTGGTTATCCCCCTCGGAGACGTCCACCGGCACCCAGCCGCGCGCCGGATCGAAGAAGCTCACCCAGCAGTGGGCACCGGTGCAGTCGCCCGCCAGGGTGCCCTCCGCAACGGCGCCGGCGCTGGGGTACGGCAGGGGAAACCCCTCCTCCCAGCGCACCGGAATCCCGCGGCCGCGCAGGATGGTGGCGTACAGGGCGTGGTAGTCGCTGCACTTGCCGCGCCGGCTCTTCATGATCCACGCGGTGTCGCCGGTGCCGCAGCCGGCGATCTGCTTGTCGTAGGTGAGGGTATCGATGAGGGCGTCGTAGACGCGCCGGGCGACCTGGGTCGGGTCGGTGGCGCCGCCGATCGCGTGGCGGGCAAAGGCCTCAATCTCCGGGGTGAGCCGCATCCTCCCCCCCAGGCGGAGGTAGCGCGGTGCCGACGCCTCCGCCCGGGCCACGGGCTCCGCCGCGGCGCGGTGGCGCACCACCCGGTAGCGCGCCTCGACGGTGAAGCTGGCCGGCTCACGGCCGCTCTCCACGTGGACCATCCGGTTGTGGAACAGCGCCTCCTCGCGCATCTCGTAGGGGAGGCTCGAACGCACCGTCAGGTCATGGACCTCCTGGCTCGGCGAGGTTGGCGGCAGGGGCATCCAGAGGTGGAGGCGCGTGGCGTCGCGCGGCAGCCCCTTCACCTCGGTGCGGTAGCACACCTCGATCTCCATCCGGCTGACCGCCGCCGGGTCCACCGCCGCCCACCCCCGCCGGGGCCACAGCGACGCGCCCAGGAGGGTGAGCCCACCGTAGCCGGCGAGGCGCAGGAAGGTCCGCCGGGGGTAGCACTCCCTACCGTCCCAGGGCATGGCGCATCTCCTCCGGGTCCCACTGGTAGGTAGCGAAGGTGGCCACCGGCCGCCCGGCGGGGTCGACGACCACCACCTTGAGGGTGTGTTCGACAAGCTCCCCCAAAGGCGTCGGCGTGCGCTTCACCTGGATGCCGTATGCCGCCAGGACCGGCGCGACCTGCGCCTCGGTCCCGCCGAGGAAGAGCCAGCGCGGGTCGCGCTCGGGATCGATGGCGCAGGTGCGGAAGTGGCCGAGGACCTCCGCCGGCGTGTCCGCGGTGGGGTTGACCGAGAGGAGGACAAAGCGCAGGTCGGGCGGATGGCCGAGCTCCTCGTCGAGCCCCTTAAGCTGGAAGGTGACCGTTGGGCAGCCGACCACGCACTTCGCGTAGGTGAAGACGAGGATCGCGGTGCTACCGCGGAGGGCGTCGCTGCTCACCACC
>MNYW01000093.1 GCA_001873295.1 Nitrospirae bacterium CG2_30_70_394
CCCTGCGCCGATGATCAGCCTCGCCCTCTCCCTCTCCCTCTTCGCCGCCGCCCTCGGGGTGACCGTCGCCCTCCATGGGTACGTGGGGTACGGCATCGCCGCCGGGATTCTCCTCTTCCTCGCCTCCAACTTCGTGCTCGCGCGCGCCATCGGCAAGCGGATGGAGGCACAGATGCGGGCGGTGGGCGACCTCCTCGGTAAGGGCCAGACCGAGCGGGCGGTGGCGCTCCTCAAGGCGACCTACCCCCTCACCCGCTGGCAGTTCCTCCTGCGCGGCCAGGTAGACGGGCAGATCGGCGTCATCCTCTACGCCCAGCGCAAGTTCGACGAGGCGCTCCCCTACCTGGAGAAGAGCTCCAACCGCCACTGGATGGCGCGCGCCATGCTCGCCGTGACCTACCTGCGCAAGAAGCAGATCGAGGCGATGGACCAGGTCTTCAAGAAGGCGATCGCCGCGAACCGCAAGGAGGGGATGCTCGCCTCTCTCTACGCCTACTGCCTGCTCAAGCTCGGCCGCCCAGACGAGGCGCAGGTGGTTCTCCTCGAGGGGCTGAAGAAGCTCGCCGGCGACGCCCGCCTGGAGGCGAACCTGAAGGCGATCCAAAACCGCAAGCCGATCAAGATGAAGAGCTACGGCGACCTCTGGTACCAGTTCCACCTCGAGCGCCCGGCCGGCGCGCTCATGGGCCAGCAGCCGCGCGGGCCCCAGCCCCACATCCGGCGCAAGATGCTGCGCCGCTGAGGAGCCCGTCGGACTTCGGCACGACTCCCCTGCGGGGAAGCGGATCTCGGCCAGGATGGGCTCCCGTTCTGCGGAGTTCAAAGCGCGCGTGGAACCCGCGCCCCGCGCACGGGTCCCTCCTGGCGCAAGCCCATTTCCCGTCGCCACGCTCGCCGAAGTCCGATCGGCCCCGACGCGCAGGCCGATCCGCGCGGGTTTGCGGCGTGGTTGGAGCAAGCCCCCCCTCGCCCTGCGGGCCGGAACGCGCCCCAGCCCCGCGCGGGCTGGGGCGCCGGTACAACCGGCTCCCACCGGGGGGCTGGGGCCATGGCTCCGGGTTGGGGATCCACCGGGAGGAGCGTGCTTCCCTCGTGCGGCGGGCCGAAGGGGGCGTGGTGGCCGGGGAAAGTGGATCGCCGCTAGGGACCCCCACCTACCGGCCCACCAGGTCGCCGGCGGCGGCGACGAGGGCCTCGCTTGCCCCAGCCGCCGCCAGGTCGATGAAGCGCACCCCGGCGACCGCGCGGAACCAGGTGAGCTGGCGCTTGGCGTAGCGGCGGGTGGCGTGCTGGATGGCCACCTTGGCCGCGGCTTCGTCGAGCTCGCCGGCGAGCAGCGCCAAACACTCGCGGTAGCCGATCGCCAACCGCGCGGTGGGACCGAGGCGCGCCGCCAGGCCGGCCACCTCCGCCACCAGGCCGGCGCGAAACATCTGCTCCACCCGGGCGTCGATGCGGGCGTAGAGCGCCGGCCGCGGCCACGTGAGGCAGAGGTAGCAGGTGCGATACCCCCCCCCTCGGGTCGCCTCCGCCTGGACCGCGGTGAACGGGCGGCCGGTGGCGAGGCAGACGCCGAGGGCACGGACCAGGCGGAAGCGGTCCGTGGCCGGGATGCGGCCCGCCGCCGCCGGGTCCAGTCGGGCGAGTTCGGCGTGCAGCGGTTCCGCCCCCACCCTGGCCAGCCGCTGCTCGATCCGCGCCTCCACCCCCGGGTCGCGGCCGGTCCCCTCCGCCAGGCCGTCGACCACCGCGCGGAGGTAGAGACCGGTGCCGCCGCACAGGATCGGCAGGCGGCCACGGCGGTGGATCGCGGCGATCGCCGCCCGCGCCTCACGGAGAAAACGGCCGGCGGAGCCGCGCTCCTCCACCTCCCAGACGTCGAGCATGTGGTGCGGGACCCCCCCCCTCTCCTCCGGCCGGAGCTTGCCGGTGCCAATGTCCATCCCGCGGTAGACCTGCATCGAGTCGGCGCCCACCACCTCGCCGCCCACCGCCCGCGCCACCGCCACCGCCACCGCCGACTTCCCCACCCCGGTGGGGCCGGCGATCACCAACAGGGGCGCGCCCACCGCGGCCGGCGCACCCTCGGCCACCCCGCGTGGGTCCGCTGGCGGCAACCGCGCATCCATCGGCCGAGGAGAACGCCGCCCCGCCCCCCGGCGCAAGGGGGCGATCGAGGCGGCGGCGCCCGGCCACGGAGGGGTTCACCCACCCGCCTGCCCACAGCCGCGGGACGGCGGCGGCCGGTTGCGAACGGGGACAGGGACGGCCAGGGCTTCGCCGAACCACACCCCCGGCGACGATGGAGGGGAAAGAAGCGCGGCCAAAAGAGGCCGCCTTGCGCGTGCAGGCGTGACCACTCGGCTCCCGACCTGTGTTCTCGCGCGGGACGAAACTCCGAAGCGAGGCAGGGCGGCGAAGGGGTGGGGCGCGGAGGCTGCGCGACCGGAGCCCTTGGCGGAACACCGACAGGAAGCGGGGCGGCGAAGGGGGAGCGGGATGGTGAAACCGGAGCGGGGCCCGGATCGGGCCGACTGCTTGCCGTTCCGATCGCGACCGTCCGACCGACCCCCGCACACCGGCGGCGGCTCGGGCGGCCCCACCGGCGGCCCCACAGCCACCGGCCCAGGCGACGACCCAGCCGGCGGCTCGCCCGGCGGCGACCCAGCCGGCGGCTCAGCCACCGGCTCAGGTGGCGACACCGGCGACGGCTCGCCCGGCGACACCGGCAACCCCACCGGCAACCCCACGGCCACCGGCTCAGGCGACGACCCAGCCACCGGCTCAGCCACCGGCTCTGGCGGCGACACCGGCGACGGCACCGGCGGCGGCTCACCCGGCGACACCGGCAACCCCACAGGCGGCCCCACAGCCACC
The DNA here is from genome assembly GCA_001873295.1 of Nitrospirae bacterium CG2_30_70_394. GTDB lineage: Bacteria > CG2-30-53-67 > CG2-30-53-67 > CG2-30-70-394 > CG2-30-70-394 > CG2-30-70-394. Next base: position 2,878 of record MNYW01000093.1, read on the forward strand.
GGCACCGGCGGCGACACCGGCGACGGCTCGCCTGGCCCCACCGGCGGCCCCACGGCCACCGGCTCTGGCGACGGCACAGCCGGCGGCTCACCCGGCCCCACCGGCAACCCCACAGCCACCGGCACCGGCGGCGACCTAGCCGGCGGCTCAGCCACCGGCTCAGGCGACGGCACCGGCGGCGGCTCGCCCGGCGACACCGGCAACCCCACCGGCGGCCCCACAGCCACCGGCTCAGGCGGCGACACCGGCGGCAGCTCGCCCGGCCCCACCGGCAACCCCACGGGCGACGGCTCAGCCACCGGCACCGGCGACGGCACCGGCGGCGGCTCGCCTGGCGGCGACCCAGCCGGCGGCTCAGCCACCGGCTCTGGCGGCGACACCGGCGGCGGCTCGCCCGGCGACACCGGCGGCGCCACCGGCGGCCCCACAGCCACCGGCTCTGGCGACGGCACAGCCACCGGCTCAGGCGGCGACCCAGCCGGCGGCTCAGGCGGCGGGCGCCAGCCCCGCGACCACCGTGGCTGACTCCGGCAGGGTGAGGCAGAGGCAGCGGCAGGCGCCGCCCGCCTTGAGAAACTCGCCCGCCTCCACCGCGGTGGTGGTCCAGCCACGCTCAGCCAGCGCCGCGCGCAGGCGCGGGCAACCGGCCGGGAGGATCGCGTGGCCCGCCCACGCCACCAGGTTGCAGGCGAACCGCTCGCCCTCCGCCCCCGCCACCTCGATCAAATCGGCGAACCGCTCCCGCAGGACCGCCAGGCCGTAGGCGTCGAAGGCCTCGGCCACGCAGGCGGCGCTGGTCTCGCCGAGGACCACCAGGCAGGTGTCGAGGTGGTAGTAGCGCGGGTCGATCAGTTCCACCGAGAGGACCTCGTCGCCGAGGAGCTGCGCCAGCCAGCGGTGGGCGGCGGCGGTGGAGCGCTGCGGGTAGCCCGCGATCCAGCCGGTCGCGGTCCGCACCACATCCCCCGCCCCCTCAAGAACGAGGCCATCGGGCGGGGTGACCACGGTGAAGCCGTGGGCCGCAAACCAGGCGGCAAAATAGGCGGTCTCTCCCTGCCGCTGGCGGTGGCGGAAGGTCCCAACGACGACCCGCTGGTCGACGTGCAGGCCGCCGTTGGCGGTGAAGACCAGGTCGGGGAGGTCCGGCTGGGGTGCGATCTCCACCACCTCCACCCCGGGCAGATCCGCCACCGCCGCGCGCAGGCTCCGCCACTGGGCGGTGGCACGGCCTGGGTCGGCGGGATGGTCGAGGTGCATCCACCGGTTGATCTCGTAGCGGATCCCGTAGTAGTCCGGCGGACCCATGAGGATGCGGGCAGGGGTGACCATAGAGGGTGGGGGCGGCCGCAGGCCGCCGCCGGGGTGGGGAGGG
>MNYW01000036.1 GCA_001873295.1 Nitrospirae bacterium CG2_30_70_394
CGAAGAGACGGAGGGGGGAGGCGCTGGGGTGCACTCCGTGTGAAGCCGCCCACCCCTTTCTACCCTCTACTGCCTACTTGCCTGGCCGTCCCCCCTATTTGACCCCCCTCAAAGGGGAGGCGCCGCGCACCCCGGTGCCAGGGGTTCGAAGTTGCGACCCTGCGGGCTCACGGGGGGCGTGTGCCCAGAGAGGCGTGGCGCGCCTCTATTCTAGGGGTTCGAAGAGGACGTCGAGGTCGGCGCGGGTGAGCTGGTGGCCGCCCTCGGGGGTGGCGGTGAGGACGTCGGTGGCGAGGTGCTGCTTGCGTGCCTGGAGCTGGAGGATGCGCTCCTCCACCGTGTGGCGGGTGATGAGGTTGTAGACCTGCACCGGCTTGTCCTGGCCGATGCGATGCGCCCGGTCGGTGGCCTGGTCCATCACCGCCGGGTTCCACCACGGGTCGAGGTGGATCACCGTGTCCGCGGCGGTGAGGTTCAGGCCGGAGCCGCCCGCCTTCAACGAGATGAGGAAGAGGGGGACGTCGCCTTCCTGGAACCGGTCCACCACCGGCTGGCGCTGGCGGGTGGCACCGTCGAGGTAGCAGTAGGTGAAGGGGTGCTGGTCGAGCCAGTGGCGCACGAGGGTGAGGAAGCGGACGAACTGGGAGAAGACGAGGATCCGCCGCCCCTCCTCCACCGCCTCCGGGATGAGCTCGGCGAGTTGCCGCATCTTCGCCGAGGCGTGGACCCGCTTGGCCATCTCCAAGGGCAAGAGCTGCGGGTGGCAACACACCTGCCGCAGGCGCAGGAGGGCGTCGAGGATGGTCACCTGGGCCCGCTCCACGCCGCGGTTTTCTACCTCGCGCCGGACCTTCTCCAGATAGGCGAGGCGGACGGTCTCGTAGAGGGTGCGCTGCTCGCCGGTGAGCTCGGAGTAGAGGGGGATCTCGCTCTTCGGTGGCAGATCCAGCGCCACCTCCTGCTTGCTGCGGCGGAGGATGAAGGGGCGCAGCCGCCGGGCAAGCCGCTCACTGGCCCGGAGGCTGCGCTCGCTCCCCGCCTCGCCGCGTTCGATCGGGTTGCGGAAGAGCTCGGTGAATCGCTTGCGCGCGCCCAGGAAGCCGGGCATGAGGAAGGCGAACTGGCTCCACAGCTCGCCGAGGTGGTTCTCCATTGGGGTGCCGGTCATGGTGAGGCGGTGGCGGGCGTGCAGGTGGCGGACGAGATGGGCCACCTGGGTGCGGTCGTTCTTGATCGCCTGCGCCTCGTCGAGGATGACGTAGTGGTAGTCGCGGGTCGCGAGGACCTCGCGGTCCCAGCGCAACAGGGCGTAGGTGGTGAGGACGAGATCCGCGCTGGCGATCTCGTGGAAGTGGCGCTTGCGCCCCGCCCCGTGCAGCGGCAGGACGCGCAGGGCGGGGGCGAAGCGGCGCGCCTCGGCCTCCCAGTTGAAGACCAGGGAGGTGGGAACGACGATCAGGCACGGCCGGTCCAGCCGCCCGGCCTCCTTTTCGCGCAGAAGCAGGGCGAGGGCCTGGACCGTCTTCCCGAGCCCCATGTCGTCGGCGAGGATGCCGTGCAGGCCGTGCGCGCGCAAAAAGTCGAGCCAGGTGACCCCCTCGTGCTGGTACGGGCGCAGCGTCGCATGGAGTCCGGCGGGCAGGGCCACCGGGGTGAGGGAGGTGAAGTCGCGCAGCCCGTCGGCGATCTCCCGCCAGGTGTCGTCGCCGGTGAGCTGGGTGGCGGTGTCGAGGGCGTCGATCTGATCCACCCGGTAGCGCTCCAGGTAGAGCGGCTCGTCGAGCCCCTCCTGGCCAAGCTCCTCGAGAACCTCCAAGACCCGATCGAGCTGCTCGGCGGGCAGGGAGAAGAGCTCGCCGCGCCGGTTGCGTCCCACCTCCTCCCCCTCGCGGTAGCCGGCGAGCAGGGGGGTGATGTCGAGCCGTTCGTCGCCGAGGCCGACGGCGAGGTCGAGGGCGAAGCCGGCGTCGCGGGTGGCCACCGTACCGCGGACCTCGGCGCGCTCGCGGCTCACCTTCAAGGTGGTGAGGTGGCTCTCCACCTCCCACCCCTGGCGCTCCAGTTCCGGAAGGTGGACCTGGCAGAAGCGGACGTGGCCGGCGATGTCGCGCTGGAGGAAGCGGGTCGCGCCGTGGCGCGTCTCCTCGGTCCAACCGGCGGCGCGTAAGGCGGTCGCCATCTCCTCCTCCAAGGCGCGGGCGCGCACTAGGCGCACGATCTTGTCGCCATCCACCTGGCGTGGCGCCTGGGCGGTGCCATAGACCACCGGCGCCGCGCCGGGGTAGCGAAAGCTGAGGATCGCCTCCACCTGCGGCAGGAGCTCGCCGGGCCGGTCCGACGCATGCTCCTCCATCACCAGGCGCACCACCGGAACCGCGCCCTCCACCCACGGGGCCGTGTCGCCCACCGGCGGCGGAAAGCGGCCGGGGGCGTGCCAGGTGCGGCCGCCCCAGCGTTGGACAAAGCGGATCGCCTCCTCCAGGGAGAGGGGCGGGGAGGCGGTGAGGAGGTAGGCGAGGGCCAGCGGCGGGACCGGGGTCAGCAGAGGGCCGAGCTCGCCGCGATCCCGGTCGAGGTAGAGGGGCGGCACGGTGGGCAGGGCGACCAGCCCGGGGGCGGGCGTGGTCTGTTGCCCGGTCGCGTACGGCCACTCCCCCCCGACCTCGGGGTCGAAGCCCTCGGGGGGCAAGGTGAGGTGGAAGTGGTAGCCGTCGTCCTCTTCCACCAGCGCCACCCCGTGGGCGCGGGCGGGACCGGCGGTGAGGGGGGGGCCGTTCGGGTCCTCGAAGAGGAGGCGGCCAGTGGCCAGCCCCTGGATGGCGAGCCAGCCGGCGGTGGCCGCCTCCAGCTCTAGGTAGCTATGGATCCCCCAGCCGCGCAGCGCCCCGACCACGGAGAGGAGGTAGTGGCCGAAGGGGTCGGAGGTGGCCAGGCGCATGCGCGGGAGCTGGTGGAAGGGGAGCGGTCGCCGCTCCCCGCCCGGGGTCAGCGCGCAGACCACCCGCAGGCGCAGCTTCCCCTCGACCCGCGCGAGGAGAAGGTAAGCGGCCTCCTCCGCCACCGCCTGCACCACCGGCGCGGGCCACTGGGGCGGCGGCGCAAAGGGGATCACCTCCGCCTGCACCGCGCCGGCGAGGGCCCGTTCCCAGTCGGCGAACCGGTGGGCGCGCTCCCGCCCCTGGGTGGCGGTGGCGAGGGGAGCCACCTCCGCATGGGCCCCCAGGGTCGCGAGCCCCACCGCCGCCACGTGGCGGCAGGCGGTGCCGAGGGGGCAGGTGCACAACGAGTCGAGGGCGACCTCGCCGCCGGCCGCCTCCCTGACGGTGATCTCGGCGGTAAAGCGGCGGCCACGCCCCCCCTCCACCAGGCCGGTGATCCGCCCCCCCTCACCGGGACTCAGGTTCACCCTTCCAGCCTGGAACGCGAGGAGGCCGCGCTCGAGGAAGGCAGGGCCGACGTGGCGGCGCAACAGCTCGAGGGTGAGGGGGACCATGGCGAACGACGGGGGACGGTGCGACTGGAAAGGATCAGGAGCGGCGGGGGCGGGCGGGGGTTCCGGCGGCGGGGGGCTCTAGTCGGGAGGGACGGCGGCCAACAACAGGGGCGGCCGGCCGATGCAGGGCAGGGGAGCCGTTCGGCCTTGGCCCGATGGCAGCAGCAGCAGATCTCGGCGACGACGCGGCGCGGGGCGTGGAGCAAGCCCCGTTCTTCGGCGCACTAGCCCGATGATGCGCCGCGCACCCCCCCCCGTCCGGGATCGAGCCCGCCTTCGGTCGCGAGAATCGGCAACGTCCAACTGACTCCGTTCCGCACCCCCCCGCGTCCCCGGCGGCGTCGAGGTCACGATGGGAAGATGTTTTGTAGAGAGGGCCGGCCATGGGCACGAAGCGTGGAGGGGGAGGAGACGAAAAACGCGCTGGAGTGGGCGACCGGCTCCGCCGGGAGTGCACCCAGGCAGCGCCGCCGAGGTCGCGACCGATCGCCCCGCTTTGCGCCTTGGCGTCCTTGCGTCTTTGCGGTAAGTCGTTTGCCGGGGGGTGGACGACTCCGTGGCTGGGGTCCTTCACCCCCCCTCCCCGTCCTGCAAAACGCCAAGGCGCCAGGACGCCAAGGCGCAAGGGGTCTCTCTTCCCTCCCTTGGCGAGGCGCCCCGGCGCAAGGCACCTGCACCCCGCGCCCTCCATCGACCCTCCCCCCTTCCGGTCACTCCACATCGAAGTAGGTCGCCGCCGGGTGGTGGCAGATGAGGGCGGCGGTGGAGGCCTCCGGGTGGATCTGGTGCTCCTCCGAGAGCTGCAAGCCGATCCGCGCCGCGTCGAGGAGGGCGAAGAGGGGGACTTGGCTGGCGAGGTCGGGGCAGGCGGGGTAGCCAAAGGAGTAGCGGCGCCCCTGGTAGTTGGCGTGCAAGAGCGCCTTGATCGCCGGCGCGTCGGCGTGCGCGATCCCGAGCTCCTGGCGCACCTGCCGGTGCCAGTACTCGGCGAGGGCCTCGGCGGTCTCCACCATCAGGCCGTGGAAGTAGAGGTACTGCTGGTACTGGTTGGACTCGAACAGGGCCCGGCTCACCTCGGCTGCGTGGCCGCCCACGGTCACCACCTGGATCGCCACCACGTCGCGCCGGCCCGCGGCCAGCGGCAGGAAGTAGTCGGCGAGGCAGAGGTGGCGCGGGTCGGTGGCCTGGCGCGGGAAGGCGATGCGCAGGCGCTCCGCGCCGCTGTCCGGGTCGAAAACCACCAGGGAGTCGCCATCGGCGTTCGCCGGCCAGTAGCCGTAGACCACCGCCGGGACGAGTTGCCGCTCGGCGATGGCGCGCGCCTTCAGGGTCTCGAAGACCGGGCGAATCTGGCTGGCGAGCTGGTGGTCGTACTCAGCCTTCGTGCGCTGGCCCTGGCGCACCTGCCACTGGCCCTTGAACAGGGCGGTCTCGTTGAGAAAGGCAAAGACCTCGTGGAGCGGCGGGTAGGCGAGCCGCGACCCCCAGAAGGGGGGGGTGGGGATGTGCTCCGCCGGCGCCACGGTGGGCGCGGCGGACAAGAGGGTGGGCGCGGGGACGGGGGCCGGACGGGCCGCAGCGGTGGCCGCAGCGGCCGGCGGCGCGGCCACGAACTCGCCGGCCATGATCCGGTCCATGAGCTGGAGGCCGTCGAAGGCATCACGCCCGTACAAGGCGCGGCCGCCGTAGAGGGGATCGAGGACCGACTCGACGAAGCGGCGGGTCAGCGCTGCACCGCCGAGGAGCACCGGCAGGCGGATGTGGCGCTCGTTCATCACCTCCAGGTTCTCCTTCATCACCTGGGTCGACTTCACCAGCAGGCCGGAGAGGCCGATCGCGTCGGCGTGGTGGTCGGCGGCGGCGGCAAGGATCTGCTCCACCGGCTGCTTGATCCCCAGGTTCACCACCCGGTAGCCGTTGTTGGTGAGGATGATGTCCACCAGGTTCTTGCCAATGTCGTGGACGTCGCCCTTCACCGTCGCCAAAACCAGGGTGCCGCGCGCCGTGCCCGCGGCCCGCTCCATGTGCGGCTCCAGATGCGCCACCGCCCGCTTCATCACCTCCGCCGAGGCGAGGACGAAGGGGAGCTGCATCTCACCGGTGGAGAACAGGCGCCCCACCTCCTTCATCCCGTCGAGCAAGACGGTGTTGATGATGGTGAGCGGCGGGGTGGTGGCGAGGACCTCGTCGAGATCGGCTTCCAGCCCCACCGAATCCCCATCGACGATCCGGGCGGTGAGCCGCTTGCCCACCGGTAGCGCCGCGCGTGCCTGCCGTTCCGCCTCGGGGGCGGCGGCCGGGCAGTGCTCGAAGTGGGCGAGGAGGAAGCGCAGGGGGTCCGAGTCGGGCCAGCGGGGGTCGCTCCGCCCGTGGACCATGTCGAGGGCCGCGGCGCGCTCCGTCTCGTCGATCCTGGCCACCGGCACGATCTTCGCCGCGTGGACGATTGCCAAATCCAGCCCCGCGGCCACCGCCTCGTGCAAAAAGACCGAGTTCACCACCTGGCGCGCCGCCGGGGTCAGGCCGAAGGAGCTGTTGGAGACGCCCAGCACGGTGAGCACCCCGGGCAGGCTCTGCTTGATCTGGCGCACCGCCTCCAGGGTCTCGGCCCCAGCGGTGCGAAACGCCGGGTCGCCCGAGCCGAGGGTGAAGGTGAGGGGGTCGAAGATCAGGTCGTGCGGCCTGAGCCCGTGGCGGTCGAGCGCGAGGCGGTGGATCCGCTCGGCGATCGCCACCTTGCGCGCCACCGTCTTCGCCATCCCCTCCTCGTCGATGGTCAGGCAGATGAGCGCCGCGCCAAAGCGGCGGGCGAGCTCCATCACCCGCTCCGCCCGCCCCTCGCCATCCTCCAGGTTGATCGAGTTGATCACCGCCCGCCCGGAGCAGAGCGCCAGGGCCTCCTCCAAGACGAGCTCGTCCGTGGAGTCGATCACCAGCGGCAGGGTGGCGGCGGTGTTCAGGCGGCGGACCAGCTCCTCCATGTCGCGCGCCTCATTCCGCCCCACGTAGGCGACGCACACGTCCAGCAGATGGGCGCCCTCCCGCGCCTGGGCGCGGGCGATCGCCACCATCGCCTCCCACTGCTCGTCTTGCAGAAGGTCGCGAAAGGCGCGCGAGCCGTTGGCGTTGAGCCGCTCGCCGATGATCGAAGGCGGCGGCTCGGTGGCCAGGGGCTGGGCGGTGTAGAGGGAAGAGGCCGACGGCGCAAAGTGCGGGGTGCGGCCCTTCGGGGTGAGGTGGGCCACCGCCGCGGCGATCGCTTTGATGTGGTCCGGGGTGGTGCCGCAGCAGCCGCCTACCACGTTCACCCCGAGGTCGCGGACGAAGTGGGCCAGCGCGGTGGCCAGGTCCGCCGGGGTGAGGGGGTAGACCGCCTCGCCGTTCACGTTCTCCGGCAGGCCGGCGTTGGGGAAGCAAGAGATCAGCCGGTCCGACTCGGCGCACAGGGTGCGCAGGTGGTCGGACATCTGCGCCGGGCCGGTGGCGCAGTTCATCCCCACCATCGCCACCGGGTACGGCTCGACGATCGCCCAGGCGGCGCCGATCTCGGTGCCCACCAAGAGGGTCCCGGTGGTCTCCACCGTGAACGAGACCGCCACCTCCACCTCCCGCCCCTCGGCCGCCATCGCCGCTTGCGCCCCCACCAGGGCCGCCTTCACCGCCAGGGGGTCCTGGGCGGTCTCGATCAAAAGCAGGTCCGCGCCGCCGGCGATCAGCCCCCGGGCGAGGGTGGTGTAGCCGGCGGCGAGGTCGCGAAAGCGGATGTGGCCGAGGGTGGGGAGCTTGGTCCCGCCCCCCATGGAGCCCGCCACTAGGCGCGGCGCCGCGGGGGTGGCGAAGCCATCCGCCACCTCGCGGGCGAGCGTCGCGGCGCGGCGGGCGAGGTCGAAGGCATCGTCCGCGAGGCCGTACTCGGCCAGCACGGTGGGTAGGGCGCCGAAGGAGTTCGTCTCCACCACGTCGGCGCCCGCCTCCAGAAACGAGGCGTGGACCGCGGCCACCACCTCCGGCCGGGTGCGCACCAACAGCTCGTTGCACCCCTCCTTGCCCGCGAAGTCGTCGGCGGTGAGCCCCAGCCGCTGGAGCGACGTCCCCATCGCGCCGTCGAAGCAGACCACCTTCTGGCGGGCGAGGGAGCGAAGGGCCATGGCGGACAAACGAGCGGCGGCGAGCACGGGCGGGTGGGGGCGAGAGGTGCGTCTTCCAGCCGCGGCGATGGACGGGGCGGAACGGCGCAGTATAGGGGGAGGCGGCGCGGGCGCGAAACGGCGCAACGGGAGCAGGGTGGTCCTCCGTGGTCCGGGTCGGAGGAGTGGCCACCGCGATCGGCCCGTGGGCAGCCACGGCGACAAACCACCCCCACCCCTCCCCTGCCTGCGCATCGTGGTGAAACCCATGCCAACCACTGCTGGCCCCCGGTCGCACCCAATCTCCATCCGAGATGCAGACCACCGAGAGCTGGAAGCGGACCGCTGATGACTCCTCTCCCCTCTGTGGAGGGGCGGAAACAAGGGAATAGATCGTCTTCTCTCTCCGTGGATCCCCTCTGCCACAAGCGCCGCCCCGCCCCTCTGTGCTTGCGCCGTCGCGCCGCCTTGCCTAGCGTTCACCCTCCCCGTGGCCGATTGGGCACGGGTCGATTCCCCGTTGTAGGAGACCCCCCATGGGCGAGCGTTACCTCTTTACCTCCGAGTCCGTCACCGAGGGCCACCCGGACAAGGTGGCCGACCAAATCTCCGATGCGATCCTCGATACCCTCCTCGCCGACGACCCGCACGCCCACGTGGCGTGCGAAACCCTAGTGACCACCGGCATGGCGTTCGTGGCCGGCGAGATCACCACCACCGCCTACGCCGACGTGCCGAAGATTGTCCGCCGCACCATCCGCGACATCGGCTACACCTCCGCCCACTACGGCTTCGACTTCGAGACCTGCGCGGTGGTCACCTCCATCGACGAGCAGTCGCACGACATTGCCCAGGGGGTCGACCGCGAGCGCGAGGAGCTGCAGGGCGCCGGCGATCAGGGGCTGATGTTCGGCTACGCCGCCGACGAGACCGAGGAGCTGATGCCGATGCCGATCCACCTCGCCCACGAGGTGACCCGGCGGCTGGCGCAGGTGCGCAAGGACGGCGAGCTCGACTACCTCCGCCCGGACGGCAAGTCGCAGGTGACCGTGGAGTACGAGGACGGCAAGCCGGTGCGCGTCGACACGGTGGTGGTCTCCACCCAGCACGCCGACACGGTGACCCTCGCGGAGATCCGCGAGGACATGATCGAGCGGGTCATCAAGCGGGCGATCCCGGCGGAGTTCATCGACGACGAGCAGATCCACTACCACATCAACCCCACCGGCCGGTTCGTGGTGGGCGGGCCGCAGGGCGACTGCGGCCTCACCGGCCGGAAGATCATCGTCGACTCGTACGGCGGCGTCGGCCGCCACGGCGGCGGCGCCTTCTCCGGCAAGGATCCGTCGAAGGTGGACCGGTCGGGTGCCTACATGGCGCGCTACATCGCCAAGAACATCGTCGCCGCCAAGCTCGCGGCGCGCTGCGAGGTGCAGGTCTCCTATGCGATCGGGATGGCCGAGCCCACCTCGGTGCTGGTGGATGGCTTCGGCACGGAGCAGGTTCCGCGCACCATCTTGGAAAAGGCGGTGCGCGAGGTCTTCGACCTGCGGCCGGCGATGATGATCCGCACCCTCGATTTGCTGCGCCCCATCTACCAGCCCACCGCCGCCTACGGCCACTTCGGCCGGCCGTGCCAGGAGATCACCTGGGTCGACTACAACGACCACCACGACGGCCGCACGATCACCGGCCCCGGCTTCACCTGGGAGCGCACCGACCGGGTCGCCGACCTGCGGACCGCGTGCAAGATCTGAACCGGCGGGGAGGGAGGAGGGGCGGGGGCGAGGTCGGCGCGCGGGTCGACCGAAACGCCATGGGCAACCCCCACGCCCTAATCTGCGGGGCGCGTCGCGGCCATCCTTCCTCCCACCCCCCACCCCTGACCCCTGACCCTTGACCCTCCCTCCTCCGGAGACCGAACCCATGCGCACCCCTACCGCCACCCCCGACTTCAAAGTTGCCGACCTCGCCCTCGCGGGCTGGGGGCGGAAGGAGATCGCCATCGCCGAGACCGAGATGCCCGGCCTGCTGGCCCTGCGCGCGGAGTACGCGGGCCAGCAGCCCCTCGCCGGGGCGCGGATCGCTGGCTGCCTGCACATGACCATCCAGACCGCGGTCCTCATCGAGACCCTCACCGCCCTCGGCGCGGAGGTGCGCTGGAGCTCGTGCAACATCTTCTCCACCCAAGACCAGGCGGCCGCGGCGATCGCCGCCACCGGGGTTCCGGTCTTCGCCTGGAAGGGGGAGAGCGAGGCGGAGTACTGGGGGTGTGTGGAGCAGACGATCTGCGGCCCCGGCGACTGGCACCCGAACCTGCTGCTCGACGACGGCGGTGACCTCACCCAGGTGATGCACGAGAAACACCCGGAGCTACTCAAGGGGGTGCGGGGGGTGTCGGAGGAGACCACCACCGGTGTCCATCGCCTCTACGAGATGGAGCGCCAGGGGAGCCTCCGCATCCCGGCGTTTAACGTCAACGACGCGGTCACCAAGTCGAAGTTCGACAACCTCTACGGCTGCCGCGAGTCGCTCCTCGACGGGATCAAGCGGGCCACCGACGTGATGATCGCCGGCAAGATCGCGGTGGTGTGTGGCTACGGCGACGTGGGCAAGGGGTGCGCCCAGTCCCTGCGCGGCGAGGGGGCGCGGGTGCTGATTACCGAGATCGACCCGATCTGCGCCCTGCAGGCGGCGATGGAGGGGTACGAGGTGACCACCATGGACGACGCGGCCGCGGTCGCCGACCTCTTTGTCACCGGCACCGGCTGCTGCAACGTCATCACCCGTGCCCACATGGAGCGGATGAAGGACCAGGCGATCGTCTGCAACATTGGCCACTTCGACGCGGAGATCGACGTTGCCGCGATCCGCGACCTCCCCTGGGACAACATCAAGCCGCAGGTGGACCACGTGGTCTTCCCGGATGGCAAGCGGATCATCCTGCTCGCCGAGGGCCGCCTGGTGAACCTCGGCTGCGCCACGGGACATCCGAGCTTCGTCATGTCCAACTCGTTCACCAACCAGGTCCTCGCCCAGATCGAGCTGTGGACCCACCCGGAGCGGTACGCGGTGAAGGTCTACACCCTCCCCAAGCAGCTCGACGAGAGGGTGGCGCGCCTGCACCTCCCCAAGCTCGGCGCCAAGCTCACCACCCTCACCGCCGAGCAGGCCCGTTACCTCAACCTGCCGGTGGCGGGGCCGTACAAACCGGACTACTACCGCTACTAGAGGGGGCACACCCGCCGCGCGGCGCGAATCGCCAAGAAGCGTGCGCGCGGGCGCCTCAAGGAGGCGCCGACCTCGAGGCGCTGGGCGAGGCGGGATCGAGGCAGCGCGCCCGGCGGGCCACCGTTTACCGCCGCGGCGGCCGGTTGCCGCGGATGCCCCGCGGGTCGTGGCCGTTGTAGCGCACCAACTGCTTCATCTCCGCCACCGCCTCCACCAGGCCGACGAACAGGGCGCGGCAAATGATCGCGTGGCCGATGTTGAACTCGCTGAAGCCGGGGAGCTGGGCGAGCGGTCCGGCGTTGTCGTAGTCGAGGCCGTGGCCGGCGTGGACGGTGAGCCCCGCCGCCAGCCCCGCGTGCAGGGCGCGACGGAGGCGGTCGAGCTGCGCCTCGCCCGGGTGGGCGGCGTACTCGCCGGTGTGCAGCTCCACCGCCCGCGCCCCGAGGTGCGCCGCCGCCGCCACCGCCGCCTCGTCGGGGTCGATAAACAAGGAGACCGGGATCCCCGCGGTTTGCAGGCGGTCGATCGCTGCCGCCACCGCGTCGTGGTGGGTGGTGAGGTCGAGGCCGCCCTCGGTGGTGAGCTCCTGGCGTCGCTCCGGGACCAGGGTGCACTGGTTCGGGACCACCTCCAGGGCGATGGCCAGGATCTCGCCAGTGGCGGCCATCTCCAGGTTCAGGCGGGTGGCGATGGACTGGCGCAGGATGCGCACGTCCGCCTCTTGGATGTGGCGCCGGTCCTCGCGCAGGTGGACGGTGATCGAGTCGGCGCCGCCCATCTCGGCGTGGACCGCGGCGGTCATCACGTCCGGGCTGCTACCTCGGCGCGCCTGGCGCACGGTGGCGACGTGGTCGATGTTCACTCCGAGATTGGGCATGGCGTCTTCTCCGCGGGCCGCGGCACAACCCCGCCGCAGAGGGGGATGAGAACAAAGGCGGCGGCGGTGCGCCAGGCGGCGGTCGGACTTGGGCGATCGATCCGCGGCGCGGCGGGCGCGAGTCCGGAGGGCGAACCGTGCGTGGCGCCGGGTGGGGCGGCGCCCTAGGCAACACGGTCCGCGATCCGAGCGCGCGGCGCGATCACCTCCTTAGCGATCGTCCACCCCGCTCGGCGCCCCGCCGCGGCGCGGCCAAGCGGCTCGCGGGGAGCCGGCGGGTGGCGCTCAGCGCGGCGCCATCCCATATTTGCGCCCGTCATCGGGCCGACTCTCCGGCCCCGGCTTTGCGGGAAAGGAGCCCCATGAAGAACACCCTGCGCACCCTCCTCCTCATGTCCTTGCTCACCGCGGTCCTCCTGTGGGCCGGCGACGCCCTCGGCGGGCGCGGCGGGGCGCTGATCGCCTTGGTCCTGGCCGGGGTGATGAACCTCGGCTCGTACTGGTTCTCCGACAAGATGGTGATCCGCATGTACCGCGGCCGCGAGGTCACCGGCGGGGAGCTGGTCGAGGTGGTGCGCGACCTCACCCGGCGCGGTGGCCTGCCCATGCCGAAGGTCTACACCCTCCCCCAGGCGACCCCCAACGCCTTCGCCACCGGCCGCAACCCAGCCCACGCGGCGGTGGCCGCCACCGACGGGTTGGTGCGAATGCTTACGCGCGACGAGCTCATGGGGGTGATGGCCCACGAGCTGAGCCACGTGGCCAACCGCGACATCCTCACCGGCACCATCGCCGCCACTTTCGCCGGGGCGATCTCCTACCTCGCCACCATGGCCCAGTGGGCGGCCCTGTTCGGCGGCGGGGGGCGCGACCGCGACGGTGACTCGCACCCCTTCGCCCTGCTCGCGATGATGATCGTCGCGCCGCTCGCGGCGATGCTCATTCAGATGGCGATCTCGCGGTCGCGCGAGTACCAGGCGGACGCCTCCGGGGCGCGGTTGTGTGGCGACCCGCACGCCCTCGCCGCGGCACTCAAGAAGCTGGAGTCCGCCAACCGCCAGGCGCCGATGGAGGCGAGCCAGGCGACCGCCCACATGTTCATCGTCAACCCGCTCGCCGGCGGCGGCCTGAGCAACCTCTTTGCCACCCACCCGCCGATGGCGGAGCGGATCCGGCGGCTGGAGGAGATGGGGCGCGGATGAGCGCCTTGCGCCTCGCCCACCGCCGCGCGCTGCCCGCGGCGCTCTTGTGGCTCGCCCTCCTTGTCCCCGCCCCGGCGAATGGCGAGGGGGGTGCGGCCGCCCCGCCCGCCGCGGGGCTGCGGCCGGGCAGCCTGCTGGTGGCGAGCCGGAATCTGCGCGACCCCAGTTTTCGCGAGACGGTGGTCGTGGTGGTGGATTACGCCGCCAGCGGCGCCACCGGCCTGATCCTCAACCGCCCCACCCCCGTCCCGTTCGCCTCGGCGATCCCGGAGATCGACGCCCTCAAGCGCCTCTCCATCAACCTCTACCTGGGTGGGCCGGTGGCGCGCTACCAGGTGGGGCTGCTGGTGCGCGCGCCCGCGCCGCTCCCCGCGGCCCAGGCGCGGCTTCTCTTCGACTCGGTCTATTTTTCCGGCCAGCTCACCACCCTCCTCGCCCTGCTCAAGGGGGTCCCGCCCGGGGTGACCGTCCACGCCTATGCCGGCCACGCCGGCTGGGGGCCGGGCCAGCTCGACGCGGAGGTGCGGGGCGGCGGCTGGCACGTCACCACCGCCAACGCCGCCACCTGCTTTGACACCGGCGCCGCGGAGCTGTGGCCGACCCTCATCGAGCGCGTCGAGCCGCGGGCGATCCTCACCCGCCTGGAGCCGCCGTGGGGGGCGCGGTGAGCGAGGCGAGGGTGACCCCGGAGGCGGTGCGCGCGGCCCTGCGCGAGGTGGTCGACCCGGAGGTGGGGGTCAACGTGGTAGACCTGGGGTTGGTCTACGGGATAGTCGTGGACGGAACGGCGATCACCGTGGACCTCGCCATGACCAGCGCCGCCTGTCCCCTGTCCAGCCACCTCCAGGGCGAGGCAGAGGCCACAATCCGCCGCGCCCTCCCGGCGGCCACGCGGGTGCAGGTCAAGCTGGTGGAGGAGCCCCCATGGACACCGGCGCGGATGAACGACGCGGCGCGCGCGGCGCTGGGCGGGTAGGGGCGGAAGCGCCCCACGGTGGCGGGTACGACCATGCACTGGCGCCGACTCCCCCTCCTCGCCCTCGCGATGGCAACCCTCCTCGCCGCCCTCGCCGGCGGCCTGGCGCGACTTCACTGGCGTTTTCCCCTGCTCACCGGGAGCTGGATCACCTACCACGGCCCCCTCATGGCGGGCGGCTTCCTCGGCACGGTGATCTGCCTGGAGCGGGCGGTGGCGGTCGGGCGGCGGAGCGCCTACCTGGTGGCTCTCCTCGCCGGGGGCGGCGGCCTCGCTTTGCTGGTGGGGTTACCCAGGGAGGCCGGGGCCACTGCCATGGCCCTCGCGGCCGCCGGCCTGGTCACCCTCTACGCCACCCTCTGGGTCCGCCAGCCCACCCCACACACCGCCACCATGGGGGCGGGCGCGGCCTGCTGGCTGGCCGGCAACCTCCTCTGGCTCGCCGGCTGGGAGGTCGCCGAGGTGGTGGCGTGGTGGCTCGCCTTTCTCGTCCTCACCATCGCCGGCGAGCGGTTGGAGCTGAGCCGCTTCCGCCCCCCGGGGCGACTCGGTGAGCGGCTCTTCGTGGTGGCCGCCGCCCTCTTTTTCGCCGGGACCCTCCTCACCGCCGTCGCCCCCGAGGTGGGCTGGCACCTCCTTGGCGCCGGCGAGGTGGCCCTCGCGGCGTGGCTCGGCCGCTACGACCTCGCCCGCCACACGGTGCGCCAGCACGGCCTGGTGCGCTTCGTCGCGATCTGCCTCCTCTCCGGCTACGCCTGGCTCGCCGCCGGCGGCTGCTTCACCCTGGTCGTGGGCGCACCAGCGGGCGGCGATCTGGTCTACGACCTCCTCCTCCACCCGGTCTTTCTCGGCTTCGTCATGGCGATGATCTTCGGCCACGCGCCGATCATCTTCCCCGCCATCCTCGGCCGCCCCCTGCCCTTTTCCCCGCGCTTCTACCTCCCCCTGGCGCTCCTCCACCTCTCCCTGGTGGCGCGCATCGCCGGCGACCTCAGCGGTTTTCTCCCCGCCCGCGCCTGGGGCGGGCTGGTCAACGGGGTCGCCATCCTCCTCTTCCTCCTCTCCACCGGCGCGGCGGCGGTGGCGGGGGCGCGGCCGCGGCCGTAGATCGTAGGGAGCCGTCCCTCCCTACGGTCGGATGGCGGGCGAGAAGCACCCTCCACGGGGGGTGAGCCAGCCGGCGCCTTGTTCGCGTAGCGAGGGGGGGGAGGTGGCCTCCCCCTCCCGATCAGGGCGGCGGAGGGGCAGGCCGGCGTTCGGGGGGGTGGCAAGCCCGCCACGCCACCCCCGGTCGCGGAGGTTCAGGCGGCGCGGGTGGGGAGTGGGTCCTGGGGGAGGGGGGTTCAGGTTGCCGGCCGGGCGCGCCATGCACCGGGGCGCGGCCACCTCCTTGGCCGCGCCCCTCCCCTGCCCCTGCCACTTCTCCTTCCCCTACCCCTTCCTTTTCGGCGTGGGGGCGCCCTGGTTCGGCGCGGTCTGCCGCCGGCGCGCGCGCTCGGTGCGCTCCGGGTGGCGGTGGTTGCGCAGGGGGAGGCTCGTGTTGCCATCCTGCGCCCCGCCGGCGCGCTCTTTTTTCCACCCCCATGGCCCCTCTTCCCTTCCCCCGCCGGTTTCGCGACCACGCCCTGGCGGCCGGGTGGGCGATCGCCTTGGGAGTGAGCGGCTGCGCGGGGGGGCCGGACTCCCTGTTGCCGGCCGGGGCGGTCCCCGCCGCCTGGAGTCAGGCGGTGGCGGGGGAGCCCCACCCCGCCGAGGATCTGTCCCGCTGGTGGCGTCGCCTGGACGATCCCCTCTTGTCCGACCTGGTGCGCCAAGCAATGGCCAACAGCCCGGATTTGCAGGGAAGCGCGGCGCGGCTCGACGAGGCGCGCGCGCGCCGGGCGGTGGCCGGGGCGACCCTCTTGCCCGCGGTCACCGCCACGCCCTCGGCCAGCCGCACCCAGGCCAGCCGGGCGACCGGCGGAAGTGGCGCGCGTACCCTGTACAGCGCCGGCTTCGACGCCCGTTGGGAGGCGGATCTGTTCGGCGGCCTGCGCGGTGGCGCGGCCGCGGCACAGGCCGATCTGGAGGCGAGCCAGGCGAGCCTGCACGGGGCCCAGGTCTCCCTGGCAGCGGAGGTGGCGCGCAACTATGTGGAGCTGCGCACGACCCAGAGCCGTCTCACCATCGTCCGGGCGAACCTGGCGAGCCAGGTCGAAACCGTCGAGCTCACCGAATGGCGCACCCAGGCCGGGTTGGCCACCGTGGTGGACGTGGATCAGGCCCGTACCCGGGCCGAACAAACCCGGGCCCAGCTCCCCGGTTTGGAGTCGGCCTTGGCGGCGGCACGCCACCGCCTGGCGATCCTGCTGGGCAAGCCGCCCGGCAGCTTGGACCGTCTGCTGGCCGAGCCGGGGGCGATCCCCGTGGTACCGGAGGCGGTGGGGGTGGCCATCCCCGCCGACACCCTGCGCCAGCGCCCGGACGTGCGCGTTGCCGAACGGCAGGTGGCAGCGGCGGCGGCGCGGCGCGGCGTCGCCCAGGCGAACCGCTACCCCACCCTCACCCTGAGTGGTTCCCTCGGTCTGCAGGCGTTGACGGTGGGCGGCCTGAGCGGCGGCGAGGCGACGACGCGCTCGCTGCTCGCCCAGGTGGCCGCGCCGATCTTCGACGCTGGCCGCCTGCGCCAGGAGGTACGGATCCAGGACGCGCTCCTCGACCAGGCCCGGGCCGCCTATGAAGCCGCGGTGCTCACCGCCCTGGAGGAGGTGGAAAATGGCTTGGTCGCCCTGGCCAACGGCCGCCACCACCGGCAAGCCTTGCAAGATGCGGCCGCGGCCGCCGCCCGCGCCGCCACCCTGACCCGAAGCCAATACGCCGCCGGTCTGGTGGACTTCCAGACCGTGCTGGATACCCAGACCAGCCGGCTGGCGGTGGACGACGCCCTCGCGACCAGCGAGGGCGAGGTCGCCACCGCCCTGATCCAGCTCTACAAGGCCCTCGGTGGCGGCTGGGACGAGGCGGGGGGGGAGGCGTTCGGACCGACCCCATCGCAGGTGGGCGAGGCGACCCCCCCGGAGGAGACGACCCGAACGGCCGCCGCTGGCGCCCGCGAGGTTGGGTCGGCGGGGGGCGAGGCCGTGGACGCGGAGGAGACGATGCAACCCGAGGCGCGCCCATGAACGACCCAGGGGTCACGAAGCCACCGGAGATCGCCGCGGTCCTGGGTGTCGCGGCCGGCCGCACCCGTCGGCAGAGGCTGCCTCCCGGGCTGTGGCTCTTGGTCGCGCTGGTTGCCGGTGGGGTGGGCTCTCTCTTCCTGCGGCCGGACCACGGGGGCGAGGCGGTGCGCTACCAGACCGAGGAGGTCCGGCGCGGCGACCTCACGGTCATTGTCTCGGCCACCGGCAAGCTGGAGCCGACCAACCAGGTCGACGTGGGCAGCGAGCTGTCCGGGATCGTCGAGGCGGTGTTCGTGGAGGACAACGACCGGGTGAAGAAGGGCCAGGTGCTGGCCCGTCTCGACCTCTCCCGGCTCGAGGATGCGGTGGCCCGGTCCGCGGCCAACCTGGCCGCGGTCGAGGCCCAGGTACAGCAGACGCAGGCGACGGTGGTGGAGGCCCGGGGGGCGCTGGCGCGCCTGCTGCAGGTGGCCGAGCTCTCCGGCGGCAAGGTGCCGTCCGGGAGCGAGCTGGATACCGCGCGGGCGAACCTGCAACGGGCAGTGGCCAACGAGGCCAGCGCCCAGGCGAGCGTGGTGCAGGGGCGGGCCACCCTCAAGTCCGACCAAACGAACCTGTTCAAGGGCTCTATCCGCGCGCCCATTGATGGGGTGGTCCTCGCCCGCAAGGTGGAGCCCGGTCAGACCGTGGCCGCGTCGTTGCAGGCCCCGGTGCTGTTCACCCTCGCCGAGGACCTCGCCCAGATGGAGCTGCACGTGGACGTGGACGAGGCCGATGTGGGGCAGGTGGACGCGGGCCAGCCGGCCACCTTCACCGTCGACGCCTATCCGAAACGTCGCTATCCCGCCGCCATCTTGCGCGTCGACTACGGCGCGCAGACCACCAATCAAGTGGTGACCTACCGGGCGGTGCTCCAGGTCGAGAATCGCGACCTCAGCCTGCGCCCGGGGATGACCGCCACCGCCGAGATCATCACCGCCAACCACCCGGACGTGCTGCTGATCCCCAATGCGGCGTTGCGCTACAGCCCGCCCACCGGGCCCACCCCCAAGCCCAAGCCCAAGGGCAACGGCCTGGTCGGTGCCATGGTGCCGCGCTTCCCGCGCCGCGCGCCTTCCCCCCTCCCGCCCAAGGCCAACCCCGACGACCGGCCCAGGGTGTGGGTGTTACGCGCCGGCCAGGCGGTTGCCGTGGAGGTGGAGGTGGGGCTGAGCAACGGCCAGATGACCGAGGTGGTTGGCGGTCCCGTGCAGATGGGCGAGGCGGTGATCACCGACACCCTGGAGGGGGGTGGGCGATGAATCGGGAGCGGAGTGGAGCCCCGGCGCAACGGAGGGCGTGGCCCACGGGCGAGCGGGCGGTGCGGGCGATGGGCGAAGAGGGGGGGGTGGCCGCGGCAGAGCCACCGCTCATCGTGCTGTCCGCCATCACCAAGAGCTACGGCCGTGGTCAGGCCACCTTTCAGGCCCTGCGCGGCGTGGATCTGGAGGTCGACACCGGCGAGTTCGTGGCAGTGATGGGGCCGAGCGGCTCGGGCAAGTCCACGATGATGAACCTCCTCGGCTGCTTGGACACCCCTACCGCCGGCAGCTACCGCTTTCTGGGGGTGCAGGTGGAGGGGCTCGACCGCGGCCAGCGTGCCTTGTTGCGCCGCCATTACCTGGGCTTCGTCTTCCAGGGCTTCAACCTCCTTGCCCGCACCTCGGCCCTGGAGAATGTCGAGCTTCCCCTGCTCTATCGCCACCAGCCAGCCGCCGCCCGCCACGCCGCGGCGCGGGCGGCCCTCGCCCAGGTGGGGCTGACCGGCTGGGAGCACCACTCGCCCGCGGAGCTGTCCGGCGGCCAGCAGCAGCGGGTGGCGGTGGCGCGGGCGACCGTCACCCGCCCGCTGCTGCTGCTCGCCGACGAGCCCACCGGCAACCTGGATACGCGGACCAGCCACGAGATCATGGAGCTCCTCGGCCAGCTCAACGCCGAACAGGGGATCACCGTCTTGATGGTGACCCACGAGCCAGAGATGGCCGCCTACGCGCAGCGGGTGGTGCACTTCGTGGACGGGTTGGTGGCCAGCGACCGCAGCAACGGCAGGGTGGCGCGATGATTGGCAACGCCCTGCGCATCGCCCTGCGGGCCATCCGGCGGAACCTGTTCCGTTCCTTCCTCACCATCCTCGGCATCGTCATCGGGGTCGCCGCGGTCATCACCATGGTGACCCTGGGCCACGGGGCGACCCAGGCGGTCGCCGCCCAAGTGGCCAGTCTGGGGAGCAACCTGATCATCGTGCGTCCCGGCCAGCGCCTGGGGCCGGGACGCGACTCCTCCGCCGCCCCCAACTTCAAGGTCGCCGACGCCGCGGCCATCGCCACCCAAATCTCCGGGGTCGAGGCGGTGGCGCCGACCGTGGGCCAGGGGGTCACGGTGGTGGCCCAGGGGCGCAACTGGTCGACCGCGGTCACCGGTTCCACGGGCGCGATTTTCCAGGTCGGCAACTGGCAGCTCGCAGAAGGGCGGGTATTCAGCGAGGCGGAAGAACGGGCCGGCATGGCGGTGGCCGTCCTCGGCGAGACCGTGCGGCAGGAGCTGTTTGGCCACCAGAGCGCGATCGGCAGCACCCTCCGGATCAAGCAGTTCT